>DBCW01000099.1 GCA_002293265.1 Eggerthellales bacterium UBA948 | reverse complement strand
CATCACAATGCATCAATGTATTCTTGGCAGAATGTCTTGAGTGGTTCGATGTCATTAACTGCTGTCTCCCAGAGTATCTCTGTATCAAATGAGCCATAATGATGTGCCGCTTTATCTCTCATGCGTTTTATCGCACTCCAAGGCACTGCGCAATCATTTGCAGACTTGAAGTCGTCAGATAAGACATTTACTAATTCACCAATTTGCAGAACGCTCATGGCCAAAGCATTTCGATACAGTGGATCTGCACAAACTTTCTCAAGAGTTAGTCCGTGCCCTTGCATCATTTCGGCGATTTCGTCACAGTACTGAATGATGTGTTGTAACGTTGAAATATCGCGATCACTGGGCTTCATAGACTATCTTTTCCTCTTGAACGACCGTAGAATAAACATCATCAAATAATGAGCCAGTGGTTACAACGTCAACGGGCACATGCAACGCCTCCTCTAGGGCAATTTGAAACCCCGCGAGTTGAAATAATCCACACAATGTTCCCTTGTCTTGGATGTGAAAATCAATATCGCTACCAGACGTAGCTTCACCGCGTGCATAGGAGCCAAACACTGATAAGCGACCGATGCCATATGAATGCGCGATCGGCGCAACTATTTTCGATATCTCGGCAACACTGTACATAAACACCTCAACGAGTTGGATAACTGATCTTTAAGAGCAATTATACAGTGATTATCACTCTTTTTCACGTGTCGTGGCGTTTAGCCATGTTGTAGTTCGAACTTGATATTTACGGTTAGCGACTGAATACTGAAGGTAAACATTGTACTGAAAAACGAACAGAAATAGCAGGGTGTTGTTACAGATCCTTTTTCTTGTTTGTGCAGTTAGAGAATGCGAGGCGATCTCGAATCCTGAAATTTGTGATGGTCGGAGAGTTTTTACAGAGCTTTTGGAAATAGGACGTTAATCAGCAATAACTTGGCAGTCGATAAGCAAAGCATGCCACTCGCAAGGTGCAGACTTTCGTTACCATCACAATGCATCAATGTATTCTTGGCAGAATGTCTTTAGTGGTTCAATGTCATTAACTGCTGTCTCCCAGAGTATCTCTGTGTCAAATGAGCCGTAATGATGTGCCGCTTTGTCTCTCATGCGCTTTATCGCACTCCAAGGCACAGCACGGTCATTTGCGGACTTGAATTCGCCAGATAACACATTTACTAATTCACCAATTTGTAGAACGCTCATAGCCAAAGCATTTCGATATAGTGGATCTGTCCGCACTTTCTCAAGAGTTAGTTCGTGCCCTTGTATCATTTCGACGATTTCGTCACAGTACTGAATAATGTGTTGTAATGTTGAAATATCGCGGTCACCGGGCTTCATAGACTACCTTTTCCTCTTGAGTGACCGTAGAATAAACATCATCAAATAATGAGCCAGTGGTTACAACGTCAACGGGCACATGCAACGCCTCCTCAAGGGCAATTTGAAACCCTGCGAGTTGAAATAATCCGCATAGCGTTCCCTTATCTTGGATGTGAAAATCAATATCACTGCCGGACGTAGCTTCACCACGGGCATAGGAGCCAAACACCGACAAGCGACCGATGCCATATGATTGAGCGATTGGCGCAACTATTTTCGATATCTCTGCGACACTGTACATAAAACACCTCAAAGGATTGGAAACTAATTTCAAAGAGAAATTATACAGCGATTTCCACTCTTTTTCATGTGCCTTTGTCTCCGATCACGAAAACCACAGGCAGACAAGTTGGCAATGTGCTAGACATGTGGCATTTGCATTTATCCTATCTACAAGCTCTACGTAGAAACAAATTCAGGCGTACTGTTAAGACCTTTGTGTAAACAAAGTTCATCGTTAATCTTGATAGTTATCAAAGAAAGCACTATTAAAAGAAGACAATAGTTAACTTCATCATTGTTATTTAAAACAGAGCTTCCATGAGAGTATTTGTTGCGTAATGCAAGTGCATTGTCGAAAAGTTCGTCGTTAAGGATATAGCTTAAATAATCTGATTCTTGCTTTGAAAAAAGGGAGCTCCCCGTGTACATAAAACCATCTTTGATTAGCCCATCAATTACGTCAAGCCGCTCGTCATCTTGATACTCAAGAGCAACAAAGCCGACTTCCCAAAGATCAAAAATTACAGCGGCTCTAAGTGTAAGTTCTATTAACCCGTCTTCCGCAATCCTGATGAAACTGTTTTCTGTAAGCCAAACAAGTTCATCAATCAGATACCTTTCTATATCTGATTTATGAACTTTTCTCTTGGCAATCCGCACAGCAAAATTTGGGTAGCTTTCATCATTTTCTTTGCCATAGGTAAGCATGCACTGATCTGAGCACAGATAGTGCTTTGCGCGTAAATATTTCTCTCCATCTCCGTATGCATACTTTCCTTTCCGAAAGCTTGGCACCTGACTCACCTTCTCAGATGATTCATATTGCAAAACCTCTTCATTTATTTCGCCCTCTCTAACAAGAAGGGAGAAACGCTTGAGAATATTCTCTATCTCAGGGCAAATTGTTCTGCATTTCTCTAGGTAGGACGTCTCACTTGATGGGAGAGATATCTTAAAGCTAGGGAGATTAAACTCATTGACAACTTGTTCGTTGTAGTACCACTCAATGACCTTTTCAATACTTATATCTAAAGACTTCAGCACTTCACCATATGCTTTCATTTGAATCAAGGCAGCATTACGCTTTACATCAAAAGCCGCACCCATTGAATATGTAGCTTTGGTTTTTATGCCTATTACCTGCTCTAAAGTGCCCATTTCTGATTGCTTCGAATGCAGATTAAACCTTCCGTGCAAATCCACGTACTCAAACAAATAAATGAAATTGTTAAGCAATGTCGGATAATCGGTGTTCTTTCTAATCCACTCCAAGCTATAGTAGAAATGAATCTGAGTGCCCTGACGGGTGGCTACAACTGGTTCTTTTTGATCACGCACAAAAGCAACGCAAACACTGCTTTCAAAGAGAATTGAATTCCCTGAAAGGTCTTCCACAGCCTCTTGGTATTTCTTCTTTGCAGCAGCTCGGATTTTTGGCGGAAATGCATGTCCACTCTTTGCGGTAACCGTTTCAATAATGTTGAGGTAATTCAGGCTAGCATTAGACGATTGTATGTACGAAGTTGCCACCTCGTTAATAACTGAACCATCAAGATCCTTTGGAAAAACGTACTGANNGATTGGCTGGTGAGCCAGACTTTGCTGCTTTGCCGTTTAGGATTATCGGCAAATGTGTCTCAGGACGTTCTCTAATGATAGCTAAGATAGTTGTTTCAAAGTGTTCCGCAAAATATTTATTCTTATAAAGAGTGTTTACCGAAATATAACCGTCTTTATACAAGGACTTCATTGTTGCGTCATTCAGGCTATCAAGACATTTGGTTTTGCCGCATAGTTCCCAAAAGTCATCCAGATACTGCTTCTCAGTATTTCTTGCGGATGCTTCCACTCCCTTAGCCCTTACTTCCGAGGCAAAGAAAGCGCATGCTTCTTAAGAAGCTCTCTTACTTATGAGACTAAAATCATCAAATTGCTCATCAGTCCACGTTGCCAATCGTGCGCCATCATTAAAGTACCTCCAAATATTCCAATATGTGATTGCGTCATCAATGTCAGTAATGCTGTCATCTGTATAGGTTTTCAGCATAGAGATGCTTTCTGAAAGGTAATGCCCAGACCCTAGATCAGGTGGTGGAAAATAGCGGATCAACGCCATGCGTCCTCCTTCTTACAATAATTAAAGTTGTGTGTATTTTAGCCAATGTTACACATTTCAGCTGGCAAGGCTGGCTTCGTCACTTTTTTCAAACAGCTATTCCCTTTTGATGTGAATTCTGTTGCTAGATATCTTGAGTGGGAGATGAAAGCAACGCAGATAGTTTAGCCCTAATAATCATCATAAGCGCATATATCCACAACCGCACCAATTCCTGTAGTGAATGAATAACTTATAGTGGGGTAGGGCTTCAAGTGCGAAGTTCCGTTTCTTGTTTTCGACTAGTGCGAGTAAAGTTTCGTGCATTGCGCGCTACGGTTTGCATTTCCCACTCGTTTACAACAAACAGGACATCTCGCTATTGAGTCGCTCAATCTAAATGTCATAGTCCAGAGGAGCTCCATTGGTTTAAATCATCAACTTTTCATTAACGTTTCCTTTGAGCCTTTCCAGTGGTGGCGGCAGCGCAACAGAGGCGAGCACAACGCCATCACTAATCGAAACAGCCGAAAGAATACACGACATTCGCGGAAAACAAAAACCTGTTACCAACTGGGGCAACAGGTTTCAAAGCCGTCTAGCATATCTCACTAATTTTTTTAGTGATGGTTTACGTCAGAACGTTTTGGTCGGGATGGTGTTACAGAAACTTTTTGGAATAGAACGTTAATCAGTAACAACTTGGCAGTCGATAAGCTGCATAACCTTTTCCACAAGGTTGCATCTTTTCTTGTAGCCTAAAAACAAAAAGAGCAACGAGATACAGCAGAAATCAGCGTTTGATTTTCCGATTGGCAATAGCTGCTTTGGCGCATGCGGTGATAAAATGATGCCGAATCAGAAGCACATGACAGCGAACATTATTTATATTCGCGGAGACATTAAATGACAGCCTCAGGCTCTACCTAATCGCTTGGCGGCCATATCATACACTTCGTTATCTTCTCGCTTTCCGATAACTACGATCTCAATGATCTCGAAACCTTGAGCCGACTGACGAAATATGACACGCAGCCCCATCTTCTTGTGCTTGAGCTTGCGGCAGTCCCACAATTTTCCATGCAATGGTTGACCTGCATCCATCCCGCACTCTTCGATTTTTAGAAAGGATTTGAGAATCTGTTGTTTCTGGCTTCCATCCAGTTTATGAAAGTCGGCTCGTGAAAACTCTGTGAACCTTGGCGTGAAGTTCACAACCACTCATCCTCGACTTTGTCCAATCCATCTCGCCAGTTCTCTCCGGCGACTTCTTCGATTGAATAGTAACGGGTTTCTGAAATCTCAAAAGGAATCTTTCTTTTATCCACAATTTGCCTAAAATAAACCGTGATCGCAGTTGTGAAATCCAGCCCCAGGTTATCAAGCATGATAGCCGTTTCTTCTTTGAGCTTTGGGTCGATATTAACGTTTAACCTTACTTTTGTTGACATGTTTACTCGCTCCTTTCACAATACACCTATTGTATACCTATATGGTGTATTGCGCAAACGAATCGCAGGCGCTTAGCTATGTTGGAGTTAGAGCTTGATAATCACGGCTAGTGATCGGATTTTGAAGATAAACATTGTACTGAAAACGGACAGATATAACAGGTTGTTGTTACAGAGTTTTTCTTGTTTGCACTGCTAGCAGAAGCGCCTATATTTCAAATGCTGATATTTATGATGGTGCGGGCGAAAGGACTTGAACCTTCACGGGTTTTGCCCACCAGAACCTAAATCTGGCGCGTCTGCCAATTCCGCCACGCCCGCACGACGTTAGACATTATACCGTTTGTTGCGTGGTTTTCCAGTAATGTATTTATAAATGTTGTTTTCCCAAAAAAAGTTGAACTAGGGAATTGTTGTATCCAGTAAATCCAACATCTCTTGACGCTTATGAATCGCCAACTTGCTGTAGAGATTTTTGGAGTGTGTTCGCACGGTGTTTTCCGAGACAATCAGGCGTTCAGCTATTACACTGACTGTGGTTCCACGGGCGATGAGCTCCATGACCTCGGTTTCGCGAGCCGTTAGTTGATAGACTTCTTTTATCGTTGCACACTGCTTTGAGATGCGGTCTCTAAATACTACAAACTCGTCTCTTTCATATCCATTATCCTTTGCTGCATCTTTTGATTCGGACACAAAAGGTTTAACTGAACTCATAGCTTTATCGCCTGAGCCACTGTCGCTTTGGGTTCTTGGGAGATGCCTAATAAACTCAATTCTTGAGGGTCTGGCTTGCAGGTGCGAAAAAGTGCTCTTCATTTCGCCGCGCACCGCATACATTGCAAGTGCCAGTACCCAAATTGTACCCGCAGCAACAAATAAAGTATTGGAACTGGTAGCCAAGCTAAAGTCTTCAAAGCCATTTCCGAGAATAAATCCAAGACTTTGCAAAAAATACACGATGCTGGCAAAAAAACCGTAGATAAACAAGGGGTTGATACCCATATCGCGTGATGCTTGCGAACACTGGATCATCATCAGCATTATCATAAATGTAAAGACCATGTACAGTGCACCCGAAAAAACATGCATAAAGGTCGTACCAAAAACGGCGATCAATAAAAAACTGGTGATGACAAAGGGAAACATCCAGCGAAATGCCTGCACCACGTCGAAAGAAAAACTAAAACGCCGTCCTAGATAGAACAATACGGCAGATGATACCAAAGCGCCGAACATCGCCATAGCGTTTACTAGTGTGCCAAGCGACGGGTCACTGATGGCTACAGATCTAATGATGCCGCTGGCAAAACCCAATCCACCGACTGCCACCGCGCTGCTCCAATAGCTTTTTATGGTATTGAGGTAAACGTCGGGATGCTGCTTGGGTGTATCCTCAAACATCGGCTGAGCAAAATTGATGCCCCTAGTACCCAGAATCAAAGCCAGACCACACAACGGCACTAAAATTAAGGGAACAATTAAGGCGGTAACGCCGATTGGAATAGCATAAAGTGAATAATAGATTAGGGCTGCCAACCCGGTACCCAAAATGATAACCGTATTACCCGCTTGCGGATCTTGAGCGGAAAAATAACGTTGCCACAAAAGCAAAAAACCGGCACAGCCCGCTCCCAACAAAATAGCTCCGGTGCAGATGAAAAACATTGTTAGTACCGGAACATATAATGTAGCTATCAGGAAAAGCGAACCAAAAAAGATTGGCACCCCATTCATGAAAACCAACACACGTTGCGTGTAGTTTGGCAAATAATATGAAAAAAGCATTGCCGATAAAAAAGTTCCCGAAAAGGCTACGGATTGGAGCAAGAAAAAAGTCGTGAGAATTTCCGGCGTTTGGAACTCTGAGGGCAAAAAGGGAAAAGCCCCACCCCAGAGTGCTGTTGCATTTATCGTAAGCAGCACCGCAAAGCCGATGATCGAAACTCTGTGGTTGTTTGAAATGCCCAAATTCACTCCCACCAGGTATTTTCCATAAAAATCACATAAGTCATGTGAGCCAAAAGACAATCATATCTCATATGCTGATATAACCATTTGTGAATAAAATGCGAATTATTTGAGGAAGATACATTAACAAAGAAAGGAAGGAGTGACTATGGGAAAAGTGGAGGAGAGCAAGTTTTCCAGGCGAACATTTTGCAAAGCAGGTGGCGCAACACTGCTTGCAGTAGCCGGAAGCACATCTCTTGGCTCACTGTTTGCTTGCACACCAAGCGAAACGGAATCCGGCAGCAAGTCACCAAGCGGTGACGGTGCCACAGCAAATCCCAACGAAAAGATTGCATGGAGTGCCTGCAATGTTAACTGTGGAGGCAACTGTGCGTTCCAATGGCATGTTATCGATGGAAAGATCGCTTACATGGAAACCGACAATACCGGGGACGATGAGATGCAATCTCGCGCCTGTTTACGTGGGCGCAGTATGCGTCGCTGGATAAACCATCCTGATCGCTTGCAGTACCCGATGAAGCGCGTTGGCAAACGTGGCGAGGGCAAGTTCGAGCAAATCAGCTGGGATGAAGCCGTCCAAACAATCGCTGATCAGCTTAAGTACACCATCGACACTTACGGCAACGAGGCTATCCATAATATCTATGCTACCGGTATGTATTCTGCTACCGGCAACCCGTCATCGCGTCTGCTAAATTGTATTGGAGGTTGCCTTGACGGTCATTTTGACTACTCGACAAATATGCTCAGTGCGGCAATGCCTTATTTTTATGGTGACGATTTCTCGCCGTACGATAACGTTCACGCGTCATCTTTTTCTGAAGCAGCAGCAAACTCTGACCTTGTGGTGATGTTTGGCAACAGCCCGGCAGAGACCCGTATGGGTGGAGCTAATGCAACTTGGGACTTTGCTCAAGTGCGTGAAGGCGTAACCGGTCGTGGCGGCAAGATCATCAACATCGACTTTAGGCTTAACGAGTCCGCATCCGGCAGCACCGATGAGTGGCTACCCATTCGTCCGGGAACTGACGGTGCCTTGGTTGCTGCACTTGCTCATGAGTGGATTTCTAACAGCCAGGTAGACCTGGACTTTTTGCATACCTATTGCGTTGGTTTTGACGAAGAAAGCATGCCGGAGTCAGCAAAAGGTCAAAACAAGTCTTACCGCGATTATGTAATGGGTACTGGTTATGATATGGTCGCCAAGACTGTTGAGTGGGCTGCTGAGATTACCCAGATACCGGCAAGCCGTATTAAGGAGCTGGCAGCTGATATTGCCGGTGCTGAGGCTCCGTTTATCTGTCAGGGTTGGGGACCGCAGCGCCACACCAATGGTGAGGATAGCTCAAGGGCGATTAGTTTGTTGCCATGCCTTATCGGTAAAGTAGGTCTTCCCGGTACCAATACCGGCCAGAGAGAGGCTGAGCCACCGACATACATGGTGGGTAGTATCCCCAGTGGCGACAATGGCGTGGCAGTAACCATCCCTGTTTACCAGTGGCTTAATGCTGTTGACCACGGCAAAGACATGACAGCAACAAATGCCGGCATCAAGGGCGGCGACAAACTTTCCACAGACATCAAGTTCATCTGGAACTACGCCGGTAATTGTCTTACAAATCAGCACGGTGACATTAACTACACACACGAAATTCTTGCTGATGAGACAAAATGCGAGTTTATCTTAGTATGGGATACCGTGATGACTGATTCTGCAAAATACGCCGATATTTTGCTTCCCGATGCCATGCGCTCTGAGCAGATGAACCTAATTACTCAGGGTTATGCCGAGTATTACACTGCAGTTCTTCTGGGCACCGCAGCTCAAGAGCCTGCTTTTGAGTGTCGTTCCAGCTATGATGTCATGACAGACATAGCTGACAAGCTTGGTGTTAGGGAAGATTTTACTGAGGGGCGCTCTCATGATGACTGGGTCAAATATGTATACGAGCAAGGAGCTGCAGATTATCCGGAACTCCCTCCATTTGAAGAAATGCTCGAAAAAGGTATCTATAAGATAGCCTGTGATGCAGCGATCGGACTTAAAGACTTTCGTGATGATCCGGTGGCAAATCCGCTATCGACACCTTCCGGAAAAATCGAGATCTACTCGGAGCAGCTAGCCGAAATTGCTGCTGAGTGGGAGCTAGAAGAATGGCAGGTCATCAATCCGTTGCCAGTATTTACTCCCGGACTATATGGTTATGGTTCGGTCAATGATGAGTACCCGCTTTACGGTTGTGGTTATCATCACAAGAGCCGCACACATTCTTCCTTTGGATTTATCGAAGACCTCAAAGTCGTTGCTCGCAACGAGATTTGGGTAAACCCGGTGGACGCGGACTCGCGTTCTATCAAATCCGGCGACGTTTGCTCCGTGAAGAGTCCGCACGGCGAGATTCAGGTCGAGGCGCGTGTAACCTCTCGCGTTATCCCCGGTACAATCGCTATCCCGCAGGGTGCTTGGCATGATGCCGACATGTCCGGAGACAAGGTTGATAAAGGTGGTTGCGTTAACACTCTTACAACCTATAAGCCAACAGGACTTGCAAAGGGTAATGGTCCGGCACATTCGATGATCGTGCAGGTTAAGAAAGCTTAAAAATAAGGAGATATAATGGCTCAGTATGGATTTTATTTTGATAGCTCCCGTTGCACGGGATGCAAAACTTGCGAAATGGCCTGCAAGGATTATAAGAATCTGGATTCCTCCATCGCCTTTCGCAAGGTATACGACTACGAAGGCGGGAGCTTTACCGACACGGATGGCACGCTTACACATAACGTTTTTTCTTATCATGTGTCACAAGCTTGCAACCACTGTGACTCACCGGCGTGTTTGGCGGTTTGCCCGGCTGGTGCAGTCTTTAAAGATGATGATTCTGGTCTGGTATACATAGATGCCAAAGTTTGTAGTGGGCAAAAGGTATGTATCGATGCCTGCCCTTATGGCGTACCGCTTTATGATTCGACAGTAGCTAAAGGCGTTAAGTGCGATGGCTGTCGCGACCGCAATGCGCAAGGTCTCAAACCCATCTGCGTGGATGCTTGCCCGCTACGTGCCTTGGATTTTGGCGAGATCGAAGAACTGCGTTCAAAGTATGGCGATAACGCATCGATTGCACCTTTGCCCGATCCGAGCAAAACCCAGCCAAATCTGACAGTAAAGATGGCTGCAGCCGCAAAGCCATCGGAGGATACGACAGGTTTCATAGCCAACCCTCTTGAGGTCAGCTAAGACAATAGAGTAGACTTTTGGACAGAGGAAATTATTGCCCAAAACACTCAAAATGGTCTCACAAAATGACCAACAACTAAAGGAGGTCGAACGACAGTCCTGCATGTTTGACGCGAGCCTTGCAAGGCTTAGATCAGACAATAACGGCAGGCTGTCGTTCGAATAACATTATGGTTCAATACGCTTTCTATTTTGATAATAGTCGCTGCACTGGTTGTAGAACCTGTGAGATGGCCTGCAAGGATAGCAAAGACCTTGGCGTTGATATCACATACCGAAAGGTTTTAGACTATGAGGGTGGATCTTGGGAGAACGTCAAAGGCGATACATGGAGGCAAAATTGCTATGTCTACCATATCTCGATCGCGTGTAATCATTGTTTGTCGCCGGCTTGTGTAAGGGTTTGTCCAACTAGGGCAATGCATAAAGATGATTGTGGTATCGTCAGCGTTGATGCGCATATTTGTGTAGGTTGTGGTTACTGCACTATGGCTTGCCCTTATCACGCACCTCATATCAGCCCGGTAACCAGGCAAAGTTCAAAATGTGATGGTTGCCTAGAGCGTTTGAATCAGGGAAAGCAGCCAATCTGTGTTCAAGCTTGTCCATTGAGAGCTTTGGAGTTTGATGACATCGCAAAACTGTCCAAGATTCACACCTATGCTGTACGAGATTTACAACCCCTACCAAGTAGCGATTACACGAGCCCAAATTTGCTGATAAAAGCTTCCGATGCCGCAAATGCGGTAACAAAAGGTTTGATTGAGAAAGGCACCATAGTCAATAAAGAACAGCTAAAGTGAGGGTGGTGATTTAAGTAGATCTTCCGCACATATTTACCAATTCGCAAATTGCACTGGCTATATTTACCGCCTTGGCTCCTGCAGGCGCCATAAGTTATTCTGTAGTGGCTTTGGTGTTGCTGCGTTTACGCTGGCAACAAGAGGGGAATCAAGAGCGGTTGAATATTTTTTTGATAATCCCCTTAGCTTTGGCAACTATCGGGCTCATAGCTTCAGCAACACATCTTGGGTTTCCCAACAATGCACTTTACGTGCTTAGGGGAATAGGTCACAGCCCACTTTCAAATGAGGTATTGAGTGCCTTGATATTTTTGGTATTANNGGCGTATACTGGCTGGCAAGTTTTAAGCCCGGCTTTCCGGCGTGGCTGGGAAAACCTTGGTTAGTGCTGATAATAATCTCGTCATTTAATCTCGTATACCACATAGCGATCGTCTATAACATTCCTACAATTTTAACCTGGAGTATGTGGCAAGTTCCCGTCGGGTTATGGCTAACAGCATTTTCCTCAGCTCCTATAGTGGGACTTTGTTGCATTGAGTTGGCAAGAAGCATGCCAAAAAACAAGGCCTTTGTGATGGTGCTTCTGTTAATAAGCTTGCTTGCAACCATCAGCGCAACGGTAGTGTTGCTACTTCAATGCTTTGATCTGGCAGATATGGAAAACTCTTTAGGCAGCCTAAGCTACTTACAAGTTGAACTCCTAAGCTTCATAATAATATTCGCTTTACTAGCGACTGCATCACCGATACTATTAAGGACAGTACTACTACGCAGTAAAAAGCCTAAAAACTCAAAAGCTCTACTAATAACAGGAACCATCCTAACACTAACAGCTGTCTTAATAATCCGCACAGCCTTCTACATAACCTACGCGACAGTTGGCTTTTAAAGGAGGTCTCTAGCCATCTCACCATTGTTGGTCGAGATAAATGCTTCCTTAGGTTCGAGTCCTGCCAGAAACGCC
>DBCW01000164.1:8793-9478 GCA_002293265.1 Eggerthellales bacterium UBA948 | reverse complement strand
TGTAGTGGTGCATGTAACGCTTGCCCGGTAGCGGGTCAATAGTATCAAGGCGTTGCCACTCATTGAGCATGCCAAGGGTAAGCACCGACAATACCTGTGTCTGTCCGCGTGTAAACAATGCAGATCCATGCACGCGTGGCAAAAAGCCCGGGCTGATGGTGATGGGGCGAATCTCATCTACCTTGCGACCATCAACGCGCTCACCAGTGGAAAGTACCATTTCGCGCATGGCTTTCTTCTCCAGAGCTTTAAGCTGAGCCGGGATTTCTTTGCCCCACTGCGCCAATTCGTCTTCATTAAATGTTGTCTTTATCTCTTCCTTTAGAGCTTTGACTTTATCCATACGAGTTTGCTTGTCCGCATCGCGCAAAGCGCCACTCATCTGATCAAAGTAGATAAAAATGCGCTCTTCAAGCTCTTTAGAAGGTTCGTCCACCTCATATACCTTAGGCTCGACTTCCACGCGGTCGATGAAAGCTTGCTGAGCTTTGCAGAACTCAGCAATTGCACTTTGACCAAACTCCATCGCTGCAAGCATGTCTTCTTCAGAAATTTCATCTGCTCCGGCCTCAACCATCGAAATGTAATCTGCGGTACCGGCCAGTGTAAGTTCGAGATCAGATTCTGCTTCTTCTTGGAAAGTAGGATTAACGATAAACTCACCGGTCTCTTTGTTTCTACCGAT
>DBCW01000164.1:257-8730 GCA_002293265.1 Eggerthellales bacterium UBA948 | reverse complement strand
TAGTAGCAACGATATGTACTTCGTTACGAAAACCGTCAGCAAAACCAGGTCGGATCGGTCGGTCGATCATTCTAGCTGTAAGTGTGCCCTTATCAGATGGTCTGGACTCACGCTTTAGATAGCCGCCGGGGATACGTCCTACAGCGTACATGCGCTCGATAAAGTCAACTGTTAAGGGGAAGAAGTCGTAATCCTTTTTCTCGTCGGATACGACTGCGGTCACCATTACAACTGATTCGCCTTGTGAGACGATCACCGCACCGGTGGCCTGTTTTGCGACCTCGCCGGTTGTTAGCGTGTATTCTTTGCCAAACAACTCAAAGGTCTCGGTAATTTTAGTCATTAATTTTTCGCCCACTTCTTATATGTTGTCGCGGATGCCCAATTTCGCGATAAGCTCACGATAGGCAATGACGTCGCGCTTTTTAATGTAGGTCAAAAGTCTGCGACGACGTCCGACAAGCATCAATAGACCGCGGCGGGNNTCTTTTTTGTGGATCTTGAGATGTTCGGTCAGATCTTTGATACGTTGGGTGAGCAGGGCTACCTGCACATTTGCGGATCCGGAATCCTTGGCATCCTTGCCGAACTCCGCGATGATTTCCGCCGTTCTTTCTTTCGTAAGCGGCATAATATCCACCTTTCTTTGATACGCCCCAAGCTGAGTTACGCGTCGGTGGTCTCGACGTACTAGGCCAAGGGTCAAAAACACAACCTGTCTATGTTATCTGAAAGTGATAAGAAAGTCGAGAGATTTAAGCCGATTTACAAGGTGAAACCGTATCCATTCTCTGACCCATACAAGCAAAGCCTGACCCAGATCATCACATGACGTATCTTTGGTGCGCGCTAGGTCGCAAGTCTCAAGATCTTTGAATCTTGAGGTGATGGCAACTTCTGCCCACTCAATTAGTTGTGGCTCTTCTGACCTGTAGCCTTGCTCAACGATCTCCGGTAGGCACTGCTCGCAAACGACCCCACCTTGGGCTAATGAGAAAGCTACTTTTGACCGAGATCCAACACTCATTGGTGCCCCACAATACACGCAGTCTTTAAGCGATGGTCGTACGCCGGTCTGTGAAGCGATCTTTAACAAAGCCGTGGCGGTAATCAGTCTGACTACCGAGTCATCCACATCCCCGACACAGCGCAAAGCTTCACACACTAAAGCAAAGAGCCTTACGTCGCCGTCGCTTTCTGCCGATATCTTATCCAACAGCTCAACTATGGCGGCAGCTCCGGCAGAGTGCAGAACATCTGCACGGCATTTTTCGTTGCTTTGTATAGTTTGAGCCTCAGTGATTATGCCCAGACTACGACTGCCGTTATTTACCAAAACCCTGGTTCGAGAGTAAAGCTCTAAATGTACACCTAGCTTTGAACCCGGTTTGCGAGCGCCCTTGGCAACTGCGCGTAATTGATGCCCATCTTCGCAAAACCCATTGATGATCAGGTCAGTTTCGCCCAGTTTAGTCTTTTTGAGAACGATCAGAGTTGTGGACTTGTCCATCCGATGCGCTAAGCTCCTTCTCCATAGCCAAAACGCCTGATCTGATTGGCATCACGTCGCCAGTTTTTGCGTAGTTTTACGCGAAGATCCAAATACACCTTTGCGCCTAAAAACTGAGCCAGATCTAAACGTGCCTGAGTGCCTATGTGCTTAATCCGCTCTCCGTGGTGCCCAATCAGGATCCCTTTTTGCGACTCTCTTTCTACATAGATGATGGCGTAGATTGAATACAAGTTCTTTTTGTTGTCGTACTCTAACTCTTCTACCTGCACGCCAACTGCATGAGGCACTTCTTCAAATGTCGAAGTTAAGACTTTTTCGCGGATAAACTCGGCGATGATAACTTCTACAGCTTGCTCGGTTGTAAGATCGGGCGGAAACCAAAGTGGACCGTGGGGCAAGAAGGCTGAAACCAGATTAATAAACTTATTAATATTACTGCCATTATATGCACTTACATCAATAATAGAGTCAAACTTATAATCATTCGTTGCTGCATCAATTTGAGCTAAAACTGTGTCTTTACCCACAAGATCTGTCTTTGACACCACAAGTATTTTAGGTGCCGAAGAGCTCTTGATTGAATCCAATATCCACTCATCTCCGGTACCGAAAGGCTTGGAAGCATCAAGTACAAAACATATTGCATCTACGGCTTCGATCGCTTTGCTGGCGCTGCGGTTTAGTTCTTCACCAAGCACGTCATGTGGTTTATGGATTCCCGGGGTGTCTACGAGTACTAACTGATAATGTTCAGAAGTTAGAACAGCTCTGAATCGATGTCGGGTGGTTTGTGGGGTGCTGGAAGTTATAGCAACTTTTTTGCCCATGACCGCATTGATTATAGTGCTTTTCCCGGCATTTGGCCTGCCTATTAGCGTCACAAAGCCGCTGCAAAAATCGCTTTGCGCATCCGGTTGTAAGCTTTTCGGTAATAAGGCGCTGTCTTGACTTTTATTCATTTTCTATCCGACCAATCGCAAATATGCTGAGACATACACTATGAGTCCGGCTATAACTGCCAAAATTGCAAAGACCAGCACCATGCCTGCGCCTACATCTTTGGCAATTTTTGCCAGCTTGTGATACTCAGGCGAACTTAAGTCGATAATGGCCTCGATGGCTGTATTTAACATCTCGGTCATCAGCACCAAGCCGATCAACACAAGAATTATTGCCCACTCTATAGAAGTCAACTTGAGAAGCACGCTCGCTATTATGGCAAGAACTGCCACAACAAGATGAACTTTCATATTGCGCTGAGTTTTTACTGTGTATATAAGACCTTCGATTGCGTATCTAAAGGCTTTTGTTATAGACGATCTATGCGTATCAGTTGGAATGCTGTTTTGGCTATCAATGTCATGCTTTTTTTGATTACTTTCATCCATGACTTACTCCGATCCTATATGTGCAAGCCATGCAGTAAAATATTTGTCTTCCAGCTCTTCCATCTCTTTGGTTTCAGTCGGCTCCATATGATCGTAGCCCAGTAGGTGCAATGTTCCGTGGATTACCAGCACCCATAACTCTTCTTCCAGACTTAACTCTTCGATGCTCGCATGTTTTTTTGCCACATCCGGATTGATGACAATATCACCAAGCAAAATGTCGTCATCCATTTCGAAGCTCAAAATATCTGTAGGTTGAAACTTATTGCGATACTGAGAATTAAGTGCAGTTATTTCCTCGGTATCAACAAATGAAATCGAAAGCTCCAAGTCCTCAAGAGACTTTAAACTCAAATCTTTCATAAGTTCATCTTGACCTACAACGAAATTTGCCAAGTCCTTAATACGTTCAAGCGGCAACTCTTGCCCACTGCGATTATCGATAAAAACTTCCATGTAATCTCCGAGCTACTTACTTTCTTTGTCGAGTTTTTTCGCGAGCGCAAGTTTATCAGCCTCATCATAGGCTGCAACTATCCGCTGAACCAAATGATGGCGCACCACATCTTTTCCGGTCAAGTCATTAAAGGCAATGTCTTCGCAGCCCTCAAGGATTTGTCTTACGCTCTTTAATCCGGATATGCGCTTGGGCAGATCAAGTTGGGTTACGTCGCCGGTGATGACCATCTTTGAGCCAAATCCCAGACGTGTTAAAAACATCTTCATCTGATCAGGAGTAGTGTTTTGTGCCTCATCTAAGATTATAAAGCTATCGTTTAAGGTGCGACCGCGCATGAAAGCTAAAGGCGCAATCTCGATTACTCCTTGAGCAATAAGCTGCGCTCCGCGCTCCATATCGGTCATATCAAACAAAGCATCATAGAGCGGACGAATATACGGATCCACTTTTTCTGTTAAAGTTCCCGGCAGATAACCTAACGACTCCCCTGCCTCCACAACCGGACGTGTAAGAATAATGCGGTTTACTTCTTTGCGTTTAAGCGCTGCTACTGCCATTGCCATTGCAATGTAGGTTTTTCCGGTACCGGCAGGACCAATGCAAAAAGTTATGGTGTTGGCTCTGATAGCGTCCACATAACGTTTCTGTCCGGCTGTTTTAGCTCGGATGGCTTTACCCCTATAAGTGAGCAAGATGTCTTCACGCAAAATGGAAGCCGGAAACTCGCCGTTGTTTATCATGTCGATAGAGCGAGATATCAGATCCGGCGTTAAGTCATCGCCACTCTCGACCATCTTAATCATGTCGGAAAAAATTGCGGTGAGAACTTGAATCTCCATCGCATCTCCACTGATGTCAATGCGATTTCCACGCAAAGTGATGCTGGCATCAAATCTATCCTCCACCGTGCGCAACAAGATATCGTTTACACCAACCAAACGCACTACCTCGATGTTTTCGGGTATCGTTATCGAAACTTTAGCAAAATCCACAAGCTCCCCTTATCATATATATGCATAGTGCCTCTTTTTATCAAATGAAACATTTTTGTAGCGATTACTGTGCTATTAACAGATTATCACGCTGAGCAATAAAGCGCAGCAAGACTAAGCTGCCAACTTCATGCTCTGAAGAAAGTTGTACGGGGTGGTAACTTTCAGAAGTGCCACGTCCATCACGCTCCACCAAGACCAACTCGCTGGTTTTAACTCGCTTGGCTAAATCTGTTTGTTGCATGCGTGCAGCACATTCGCGAGCAAGTTCAGCTCGCCTTGCTTTTTCTTGGGGAGAAACTTGAGGTTCCATAACCGCTGCAGGCGTGCCCGGACGCTTGGAGTATCTAAAAACATGCATACGTGAAAAAGCCATTTCCTCGCAAAACTTAAGGCTGGCAGCAAAGTCTGATTCGCTTTCACCCGGAAATCCAACTATCAGATCGGTGGTAAGCGCAATTTTGGGCATGAGTTTTTTTGCCCTGGCAATGCGATTGGCAAAAAACTCAATGTTATAAGAGCGGTACATCGCCTTAAGAGTGTTGTCGCTGCCACTTTGTAGGGGCAGATGCAGGTGAGCACAAACTCTACCTGAAGAACTTGCCATCAACTGCAACAAATCATCAGTAGCATGCTGCGGCTCAAGCGAAGATATCCGTACACGTAGCTTAGAAGTCTCAGCCAAGATTTCTTCAAGCAGGTATGCAAGAGAATGGGTGCCATTCATTAACGACCAAGCACCAATGTTTACTCCGGTTAATACGATCTCTCTAACTCCTGCTTGCTCAGCGGATTTTACTTGTTCAAGTATCTTTTGCGGCTCCACAGATTTTGCATGACCACGTGCGACATGTACAATGCAATACGAACAGGCATTATCACAACCGTCTTGAATCTTTATGCCCATGCGGGTGTTAAAACCTTTTCCGGTTCTAAGCTGAGATCCATCTAAATGCACAGATGCGTTTGATGATGTTGCAATGTCACCGGCGCCCACTTTAAGCCCAAGCAATTCCAAGGCTTTAACTTGTGCTTGCATACGATCCGGCTCAGCTATTACGCGATCACCCAGCGCTGCAAAACCTTGCCGGTCGATCGCTATCGCACAACCTGTCGCAATTACCCAAGGGTTATTTTCTCCTGCTAATGATTGACGAATGGCCTTTCGAGTCTTTGTGTCTGCCTCACCTGTTACCGTGCAGGTGTTAACAATAATCACATCGGCGTCTTTACGACTTACCTGATTACCCCCGCTAGCCAGCAAAGAGGCAGTGATACTATCGGATTCAACGCGATTTACCTTGCAGCCTAAATTATAGACGTTAAATTTGACCATCATTATTACCTGCATTACCTGCGCCCAAACCACCCAACTGATACAGTGTAAGCGCGCTGGCTACAACAGCTGCGGTTTCTGTGCGAAGTATGGTTTCTCCAATGGATACAGCGTGGGCTCCGGATGCCAGGACAAGCTCCGCTTCGCTTTTAGAAAAGCCCCCTTCAGGTCCTACAAATATCGCAACTTTCTGGGGTGCCGCTTTTGAAAGATTTTCGTTATTAAAACGACTACGATAACTGTCAAAGGCTTCGGATATTGAACACCCACCAAGCTCTTCCCAAAACAAGAGTACTAGATCGTAGTCTGAAAGGCTCGCGAGAACCTGATCCAACGATATTGGCATGTGGATAGTGGGTTCATGCAGCTGACCGGACTGCTCAGCGGCACCTCTGGCCACACGCTTCCAACGCTCCAACTTTTTTTCTTTGGAGTTTTTGTCCAAACGAACCGTAGAGCGCTCGCTTTGCAGCGGTATTATCTTAGCAACTGCAAGTTCTGTGACCTGCCGCACTGTTTGATCCATACGATCAGTCGCAGAAATGCCTTGTATCAGTGTCAGATCGGTCTTTCGCTTGCTACTAAGTTCGCCAATTACTTCAGCGCAAAGTAGTTGATCTTTTTTATCAACCGGGCTGTTTAACGTAAGGTGCCAACCATGACCCTCAAAATCAACCAGAACAATTTGCTCACCTGCTCTTACACGTAAAGTGTGCAGATGGTCGCTTACAAACTTTGGTAAAACAAACTCCAAAGACTTGCCAACTTGAGCCTCAATAGGTTGATCGATAAAAAAATGCGGAATACTCATTGTTTAGGAAAGCGCGTCTTTAATCTTTTGCATCTTAGAGCGTTTTCCGTGTATGTCGTCGCCAAGCTCTGCGGCAAACTCTTCCAGTAGCTCTTTTTGTCGCTTGTTAAGCCCTTTGGGAATGACCACCTGAACATGAACGAACATATCTCCACGCGCATCTTTTTTAAAGCGCGGCAAACCTTTGCCTTTTACACGCACGATCTGCTCGTTTTGACAGCCCTCGGGTATCTCCACACTTACAATTTCATCTTTGAGAATACCATCCACTTCTACTTTGGCACCAAGTGCGGCTTGCGTTATGGATAGTTCTTTAGCGATGTGTAAGTTATCACCCTCGCGCCTAAAGCGATTGTGCGGCTCAATGCGTACGGTGACGATCAAATTGCCGGAAGCAGCACCATGCATACCGGCTTCTCCATATCCGGAAAGGCGAAGTTGCTGTCCATCATGAATGCCATGCGGTACGTCGATAGTTACATGTTGCCTGTCAGGAAGCCTGCCTTGACCTTCGCAATCCGAGCAGGGAATGTCTATGGTTTGCCCGGTTCCGCCGCAAGTTGGGCAAGTAGTTTGTGTTTGAATGTCGCCAAGAAATGTTCGCTGCACCGAGACAACTCTACCGGTGCCGTTACACTCATAACAACTAACAGTCTTTCCGCCCTCGCCTACACCGGTACCTTTGCAGGTCTCGCATGGAGCAAGACGATCATAAACGATCTCCTTTTTAATACCCGCAGCAACTTCTTCCAAAGTAAGCTTTAGACCAATGCCCATGTCGCGACCTTCTTTTCGCACGTTTGTGCGACCATAAGCCGACTGACCAAAGAACTGGCTAAATAAATCGCCCATACCAAAGCCGCTACCAAAAAGGTCATCAAAATCTACATATTGGTATCCGCCACCACCGGCGCCACTTACTTTACCAAAACGATCATATTGAGCACGCTTATTTGCATCAGATAAAACGTCGTATGCTTCGTTGAGTTCTTTGAACTTGTCCTCAGCATCAGGAGCTTTATTAACATCCGGATGAAGTTCACGAGCCTTGCGATAAAAAGCTTTCTTGATGTCAGATTCGCTGGCATCCTTTGAAACATCCAATATCTGATAATAATCCGTCGACACTTTTTTCCTTTCCGCGCCCTAATTTTGTTTGGCTAAGTATTTCTATAGACCGGGAACTCGTGTTCTCGGCGCTCCCAGCAAAGATGCCGCCGACAACACAGTTGGTATAACCTTGCGATAATTCATTCTTGTAGGTCCAAACACAGCCAGCATTGCATAAGGCTGTTGTTTGCCGATGACCTCAGCAACCATTGAATAAGATGCGAGCTTGCCCTCAGTTTCTTCCATGCCAATTTTGACGATAAAGCCGTTGCTTTTTAGCGTTGATAAGAATAGATCATTTAAAGCAAGCTCGTCTTCGAGAAGTCGCATCAATGGGATGACAGCTGTTGTTTCGTGAAATTCCGGCTGCGACAAGAGTTGAGGAAGACCGCGATGGTGTATGCCGCTATCCGAGCCTCGCACCCAAAACAGCGATAACAACCCGGTGGCTTCGCTTACATGCGTAAGAATCTTGATGACCCGATGCTCGTACTCTGCACTTTTTACGTCCTCAGAGGCAGGGAGAGTGCCCAGTTCAGCCTTGCTATTCTCATTAGTGAAGTCGCCGCGCAGCAAAATATTATTTACAACCACACGATACCCGGTATTAGTGGGAACTCGCCCGGCCGAAGTATGTGGAGAAACAGCGTAACCACCCTCCCCCAACACCATCAGCTCGTTTCGAATGGTAGCGGCAGACACCTCTTTGAAGTACAACTTGGCAATGCGTCCAGAGCCGACCGGAGCCGCACTGGTCACATATTCATCTACAAGCGCCGTAAGCACTTTCTGTTGCCGCCTAGTAAGCACATCTAACCCTTTATAAATTATCGGTGGATAAAACACTTAAGCTAATTGCGGAT
>DBCW01000164.1:0-204 GCA_002293265.1 Eggerthellales bacterium UBA948 | reverse complement strand
ACTCATCATAGTTTTTAATGAGTACGCATCATGAGTTTAAGTAGAAGTCAAAATGCAAAGCAATCACTATGCAGAGAGTTAAATTTTCTAGATGCCATTTTTTAAAAAGGATTTTTGATACTTAAAGGCGTAGATCATATAGTATGAAGTTTTTAATAATTGGCTACATTTCTACTAGATATATAAAACATTCTGCATAGTGAT
>DBCW01000125.1 GCA_002293265.1 Eggerthellales bacterium UBA948 | reverse complement strand
TAGATCTCCCCTATCTCTCTCCCCTGCCTTGGGCTCGGTTGCTTCGCCCGAGCCTGTGTCGCGGCTTTGCCCTTTGGACTCGGCTGCTTCGCGCCGAGTCTGCGTCCGGAGTTTTTTATTAAGCACGCAGTGCGTGCTTACGCTATAGCTACAACCAAACACGCCACAAACTCAGGCTTAGCGTTTTAGTAGACAAGAAAATCTTACTTCTTCTCTCTAAGCGCTTCTTCAAGCGCCGCCATCTGTTTTTCCGTCTTTTTCAACGACAGGCTTATGTATAAAATGTATACCAGCAACACTACCCATAGCAAGGCATATGCACCTATTACAAATGGAGCTCCACCTAAAACGGTGCTGTAAATCTCTTGCAGAATTGGATCCATTTTTAGTCCTCCAACCTCTCTTTGATGGTGTCAAGGCGAATGCGTAGCCTTTGTTCTCTAATTCTGGTGCGGTAGATTCCGTATGCTAGGAAAATCATGCCAAATATGCAGACTACTAGTGCCATTACCATTAGGGGCTCCAGACCACCTTCTCTGGTAATTACCGGGTGTCTGCTTGAGGGGATTATGCGGGTTATTAGCAGGCTTACTACTGCGTCTATGAAGGCTAGTATGCCAAAGACTGAGGCAAATACTGCTCGGCGCTCAGGGTCATCAACCGCATTGCGTAAAATGAAGTAACCTATCACCAGTAGTGTAAGTATTAGATATGTTGTAAGTCTTGGTTCCCAGACCCACCAGGCGTTCCATTCGTAAGCTGTCCAAAACTCACCGGTTGCCATGGTCATTAAAATGAACACCAGTGATACTTCGGTGGCTACTTTGGCGTTAAGATCCCAGCGATGGTCGCGCTTGATCAAAAACATGATGCCAAACAAAGCCGTAAAAAACAGGATGCCTAAGCTTATTACCGCTACAGGCATATGAAAATAAAAGATCTTTTGTGAAAACATCAGCGCATTGGTCACGTATAGACCGCCGATCTCTGCCGGCGGCTGATCAGCCGGCACCACGTTGAGATTGGATTGTGGAACCGGAACAATGGTAAACGTCAATATGAATGATGCGGTTGTCAGTAACAGACCAAGCACCAAAGCGACATTCGCCAACTGATCGAGAATTCCACCTACTTTTACATTCTCATTCATTCATCGTCCTACCTTCCCTTGTATTATCAGGCGCTCACAACATAGTCGTAAAGCAGCCACGAGACCAGTATCATCACCACATCATAACCTGCAGCCAATGCTACAGAGGAAATGTAATTACTCATCATCATACTATCGCCAACAATTGCAGCTGAGGTAGCCGATACGCATGCAAAAAGCAGCGGATATGAAAGCGGGATAAACAAAACTGCCAGCAAGACATCTTTACCTCGCGTACTCATTGTTATCGTTGCCAGTAGTGTACCTATGCCGGCGATCCCAACAGTACCAACAATAATAGGTATAACAGCCAACCATAAAGTGTCAGCCACTATCTCAGATGAGAGAAAAAAGAAGTAAAACAAAGGAATGGTGATAAGTTCGACAATTGCCAAAAACAATAGATTAGAAGTGGCCTTGGAGAGAAATATCACCGCCCTGTCCAAAGGCACAAGCAATATCCCTTGCAAACTCCCCTCTTCTTTTTCATGCGAGAAAGAGCGGTTTAAGCCTAGCAACGAGGTAAAAACTATCAGCGCCCAAATGAGTCCGCCACTTATAGGCATAATCTCATAACTGCTGGGCATCTGCGAAAACGCTACACCAAAGATGATCAGCACCAGCAAAGCGTAAATACCCATAGACGTCAGCATCTCACGAGTACGAAATTCTTGCCTGATATCTTTGGCCAACAGCGCCTTGTATTGAGAAAATGTTGATGGAGTCTTTAGTATAGAGTGAGCTATATTGGCCTGTTCGACAACTTGTTCATTTGCACCACTTTTACTCTCCACCTACACCACCCCCATACCAACAGTAGCGCGATATTGCTGGGCAAATGCCTCAAAATCCAGGTTTTCTTTCTCGGAAAATAATACTTCTTTGCCTTTAGCCAGCATCAACACATGCGTACTAAGGTCAAAACCTTTTTGCAGATCGTGGCTGACCATCACAAAACTGCGTCCATCACGTATCTGTGCAATCAATCCGTCTAAAATATCAACCGCGTGTGGGTCAAGACCGGAGTATGGCTCATCCAAAAATATCAACTTTGGATCGCAGATAAGTGACCGCGCAATAGACAAACGCTGAGTCATGCCACGCGAAAAAGTGCGTACTGTGTCGTGTCTACGCAAAGTAAGCTCAACAGCATCTAGCAGCTCATCTACACGACCTTTGGGATCTTTTAGCCCATACAGGCGTGCAATAAAGAGCAAGTTTTCTTCAGCTGTCAAATCTGGGTAAAGCATAGAGCGATGTGATATCAGCCCTATTTGTCCGCGAATGTCATCGGAGTTCTCATTCAGATCAAAGCCGAGCACCTTTGCCTTGCCTTTGGTTGGACGTGCAAGTGTAGACAGAATAGAAAGCAAGGTGGTCTTACCGGCACCGTTTGGTCCAAATATAGACAAAAACGCTCCTTGGGGCAGCTTTAGATCCAAGCCGTCAAGTGCTCTGCGCACGCCAAATAGCTTAGACAGACCCTTAGCCTCAATGGCTAAGGTGTCCGTCTTGATCGTGTTTTGATTATTTTTTTTCATCGACTTCGCTTTTGTCTGCGTCTTCTGCAACGCCTGCTGCTTCTTCATCGGCCGGTGCAGGTTCACTGCTCAAGGTCTCAACCGCAACCACGTCTCCATTAGCCGAAGCCCTTGAAGTTCGCCTACCAACTGTTGCGATAGTCGTGCCAAGCACCAAGATGCCAAAGCCGATCCAAACGTAGATAACAAACGGATTCACATAACCGGCCATAGACATCGAGTTATCTTCGGTGATTCCGTTAAAGACAACAAACAAATCCTCTACCGGTCCGGTAATGACTGAGGCTCTGGCAATTCGTTGCTGAGTTGACTGCGTAGAGTGCATTCCCGGCGTCACTTGACCGATATATTGATCGCCTTTGTACGCATTAAAGGTAACGCTGTAAACTCGGTCGTCGGCGCTAAGTACCTCCACATTACTGGAAACAAATTCCATGCGATAATCGTTGATCACAAAGGCTTCAGTAACTTTACCGGTTTCCGGATCAAATGGAATGTAGCTGGTCTTATGGGTTACGTACATCGAAGATCCGATAAGGCCTATAAGTATGACGGCAATTGAAAGGTGCGCTAAAAACCCTCCAAACGCCGAAGCTCTGTTTCGCATGGCGGAAAAACACGCTGCAAATGGGTTGAGGTTTTTTGCCTTAGCCTGAGCTGATATGGTTCTGCCTATCAAGAACAGCGAGTTGAAGAACAGGATCGATGCAACCAACATGCCTAAAATGGTTAGACCAAAATAATATATGGGTGACCCAAATGCCAACATTTCCTCAGCATGTGAACCGCCTGCAGCAATACTTGCATTGTAGCTGGGCACGAGGTAAGTAAAGAAGCTGAATAAGAGAACACCAAAAGTCGCTAAAGCCAAAATGCCCGGTACAAGTGCTTTCTTCCTAAAGCTGGTCCAATCGGTCTTGATCCACGAAAGCAGAGGGCCTATTGCCATAATAGTGGCGTAGATAATTGTTAGAGGCCTGGCAATGGCATTATATGTTTGTGCTGAGAATGAATAGCCTCCAAAAGGCAGCCAACTTGGCAAGGCAGTTGCCAGAGTGAGATATGCAATCACCACCGCACTGATGACTAAGATCACATTGTTAAAGAAGTACATGACTCCTTTTGTCATCATCGAATCGCCTAAGGTGTCGTCGTTATCTGCCTTAAACCTCTTCCATCGAATTATCAGACCGACAATACCTGCAAGCAGTGAGAATACTATTAGTCCCAGGAATAACCACATAGAAACTGTGTCACCATCAAAGGCGTGCACCGAGTTTTGTATTACGCCCGACCTGGTAATAAAGGTGCCCAAGATAACAAAAGAGAATGTTAGGCAGGCGCAAAATATTGCCCAGGCTTTAAATGCACCACGTTGACGATATACGGTAAAGCTATGCACCATAGCAACGGCAACAATCCATGAAAGCAAACTGGCGTTCTCTACAGGATCCCAGCCCCAGTATCCGCCCCATCCTAAGACCACATATGCCCATACGGCTCCAAGCCCAATGCCGATTCCTAGGAATACCCAAGAAAACATGGTGTAACGCTGTGCGCGCTCCACCCATTTCTTTGAAGGATCATTAACAATGAGCGCAGCGATCGCATACGCGAACGGAATTGTAAGTCCGGCATAACCGATAAACAGTGTAGGTGGATGAATTGCCATCGCCCAATGCTCAAGCAATGGATTCATGCCGGCAACTATGCCCGGGGATATACCCACAGCACCGGCACTAGATTCCAGCATCAAAGCCGTATAGGTCTTTAGGCTTCCGTCAGCATCAAAGTAGCGAGCATCCAGCGGCACAAAAGGCATGTTTGAATCTGAGAACAGCAATACAGCAACGAAAGCAAGTAAGACCAGCTGAGCCACAAATAATGCCATGTTGTCCAGGCTCTCGCGCTTCTTTATTGTGCGAACAGCAACAACGGCGTTAAAAATAGCAATGAGACATGCCCAGAATAAAAGCGATCCTTCGCGCCCGCCCCAAAGACCGGATATCTTATACAACAAAGCCAACTCGCTGGTTGTATCAGTGTGATATTTCACCACATATTCAAGTGAGTAGTCACCGGCAATAAAGCTATAGAGAATAAGCGCGCATGCAAAAAGCAAAGCAAAAGCTGCTGTGAAAACACCAATATAACCTATGAGGCTAACAGTTTGGCTTGTTTTAATTAATGATTCTTTGGACTTCTTATCGGCTGATCTAATTGAGCCTTCCATTACACGATTGACAATGAAAGCCACAACCGAAACTAAAACAGCAAAAAACGCCAAGCCCAATGAGGCTACACCCAATATGTGCATGTATTTTCCTTATCCTCTTATACGACCAAATGTCACAATCCACTAAAACTACAACTGGCCGCCCTATCCTTATCAGGCAGCCAGTTTATCGCTATAGGCTTTAATCAACCTTAAACTGCGTGCGTCAAGCTGATTAGCCTTTTAAGGCTACGTCAGTAGCAATGAAACTATCAGGGTCAGAAAGTGCTCCGGACAATACAACCGCAGCGCCGTCTTTGACTTCATCTGACAAAGCCCCCTCATATACTACCGAAAATTCGTTTTCGCCACTTTCATCAGTAATCACAAAACGGTCACCTTGTCCGGCTGCTTTCATCGTGCCGGCCTTGATCGTGCCTGTAACCTTGACCGGTTTGCCGATTATTTCAGCTCCGTAGTTTGACATCTGTGTCACTGTAAGCGCATCTGTTGCGCCCTCATATTTAGATGGGCATTGTGTTACAAGCTCGCTGCAGCGCAGTGTACCTTGCTCATCTATTACGCCCGTACAAGTAGCTGTGATCTGATTTCCAAAAGAAGACTGAACGCCTTTATCGTAGATGACCTTGAGGGTTTTTGCCACATCTCCGGCTTCGTCATAAATAGAAAACGCCAGTGAGCTGCTGGAGTAAGTGAAAGAATTATCTACAACCTTACCGGTAACTTCGATCTTTGAGCCCTTGTAGGCACCTTCCGCTGCTTCCGCAACCGTCACAGTCTTTGCACTGGTTGTACCGGCAACAATTGCAAGAACAACTGCTACAACAATCACTATGGCACCGGTCACTGCGGTAAGTCGGCGCTTCATTTTTGTATTCAAGGTAATCCTCCTGTGAATATTTGCGAGTTCCACTCGCTTCCCCATCATGCCTTTCTACCTACTAAAGATAGCACTAAATTGTGCAAAATAAAAGCATCAGAATTTCAACAGGCGAGAGATGGCAGCAAATGCAAAAGGAGGAGACTTATTGTCTCCTCCCCTAGCCGTTAACCATTTTTGGATGTGCATTTGCTAACATAAAAGAGGAGAACGCCCTGTCTCCTCTTTTATATACGTTAGCTAATTTATCCCACGAAATATGCCAATGCCTTGTCTACAGCATCTTCGCTGAGATCAAGAGTGTCATTGGATAGATCAGGGTTGTGGGAGCCTTCGCTGTTCTCCACCATTACGAAGTCCCAATACCATACGGCCTGACGATTAAGTTCGCGAACCTCGGCGAGTTTGGTCTCATCAAGGCTGTTAGCGGCAACAGCGTCAGCGAGTTTCTTTGTCAGATCCTCGATCTTGTCGCCGATAGCATGTACGCGATCCTCAGACTCTTTCTGCCAAGCCTCTACCTGAGCAGCAAGGTCTGTATGGCAACCGGCGATCTCACATGTTGACTCAAGCAGCGCCGGATTATCCAGCGGGCTGATGAGTAGATGTGATGTGTAGTTTACGCCATCAGCGGAAACTTGTGTTTCGCCCATATGGCAATCAGCACAACCAAAGGTCTCGCCAGTGTTCGGGTTAGTGCGCTTTGCCATTGAAGATTTACTTCCGCCAAATACGAACTCGAACTCAGGATGTTGGGTCTTGAGCTGACCAACGCCTGTTAGTGGGTTGGAGTAGTCATTAAATGGCTTACCCTCTGCACCGGCAGTCTTGTAGAACTCATACATGGCCTCAGGGGTCATGTCAGCTTGGTTGGTGTAGGGGTTTTGAACTGATCTGTCAGCTGGTCTGAAGTAGTACTCATTATGGCACTGACCGCAGGTCTGTGATCCAACATCAGCAAATGAACCGGCCGTAAAGAACGGTGAGGTTACTTGAAGGCTATCGCTTGTAGCATCAGTCTCAAGATTATTAGAGTGACAGTTGTAGCAGCTGATGGCCTCGTTGATTTTGTCCTTAATATCGCCAAATGGGATATTCTCAGTTGCATTACCGTCTTTGATCAAAAGTGCGGTGTAGTCAGCAGATTTGCAAGTGTAGCAATTTGCAAATGCCGTTGGCTTGTAAGCCTGTGTTGCTGCATCAAAGATACGTTGTGTTGCACGAACATCTTCTAGTGAATAGGGATGTCCATTAGGCTCATTGTAGTAAGTGTTGAACGGAGATGGGTTCCAGATCGTTTTGATCTGGGGATAAAGCTCTACCATATCCTCGCGAGCTGCGAAGTAAGGATCGGTGCTGCCCTCTGTACTGTTGGCCTCATTATCCTTCCATGTTTGATACTGGTTTGGGTAGATGTCTTTCCAAGCTTCTGCCGTCCAAACGCCGTTAGCGTTCTTGGCCATCGTTGGTGTTGCCGGCTCTGAGTCTTTTCCTGCAGGTGTCGTATCCTCAGCTGGTGCGCTGGGGGTAGACGGTGCAGGTTGCTGACATGCAACCAGTGAAACCAAAGCGATTACCATAACAAAAACTGCTGCTACTACAAGGAACTTTTTATGCATTTCACTTTTAGTAGTCATTTCCTTCCTTTCCATTAAGCATATCCTCCTTCCTGGTTAACGTTGTTAATCAGTTTAGCTATGTAGTCACAATTCAAACAGGGATGCTTCTTCATCATTTTCTTGGGTACACTTTAAGAACATATACCTCATATCAAGATAAAGTATAGGCATTTAAGCTAAATTTAATTGAAATTTGGGCTTTCGATGGGGTCAATTTTAGTTTATTATCAAAGCATTGAGATACGGACAATCAAGGAAGTTTTGGTAGATTCTTACGCAATAGATAGCGTTAGAGTTGTCAAGCAAATGGGGATTGGGATATTTTCTTATGATTACAATTGACCTGAACAGCAAGATTCCAAAATACCAACAGATCTATGAACAATTTCAAAGTCAAATCAAAGACGGAACCTATCAAAGAGGAACAAAACTACCGCCTATTCGCACGCTGGCAGATGAGCTTGGAGTCTCCCGCAACACTGTCGAATCTGCATACATGCGACTAAGTCAAGAGGGATACGTGACCAGCAGAACCGGTAGCGGCTTTTTGGTCGAAGATCCCAGAAACATAAACGACAAGGTGACCTTGAGTTATTCGCCAAATGCAGATCCATTTTTTAAGCGTCTGGATCAGACAAATATCTGGGAAAGTCTAAAAAACTCGAGAGAAGAATTTCGCATTAAAGAAAACATATCTATCGAAGGCATACGTGCGCCATTATCATCACAAATTGAATTTGACTTTACTCATGAAAACATGATGCAAACGAGTTTTCCTGCACAACTTTGGCGCAGGCTTACCAATGAAGTTCTGGGTGATTCCAACATTGTGGGAGCAAGCACATATACCAATAATCTCGGGGAAAAAGCCTTGCGAGAGCAAATTGCGCAAATGGTTCGCATAAAAAGCGGCGTAAATTGCCATCCTTCGCAAATAGTTTTGCAAGCCGGTACTCAGTTTGGTCTGAGCAACCTTTTAACTCTTTTTGATCCTCTTCGCGATGTGATTGCCATGGAGGAGCCGGGTTATGATGGAGCACGCTCGGTTTTTGAGAATGCAAGATTCAGGGTCTTTCCGATTACGATAGGGCAAAGTAATGATGCTTTTATTGATGCTCTTTATAACTCACATGCAAAACTTGCATATGTCACACCATCCGGTCAGTTCCCCACCGGAGAAGTTTTACAACTGCCAATAAGGCAGCGGCTATTAAAATGGGCAACTACAGAAAATGCATATATATTAGAAGACGATTATTGCCGAGAGTTTAGGTATACCACTCGCCCTCTACCCTCTTTACAGTCTATCGATAAACACAACCGCGTTGTTTACATGGGCACCTTTTCCAAATCGCTCTCGCCGGCAATGTGTCTGAGTTATTTAGTGCTTCCGCCGGATCTATTGTTTGAATGGCATAAACTATACGCCAATTATCATTCAGAAGTTCCTTGGTTATCTCAGGCTGTATTAACAAGGTATATCGAAAAGGGGCACTTAAACAAGCACCTGCGCAAATCCCAATCAGTAAACAAACGCAAACACGCCGCTTTGTTAAGTGCGTTTAGCAAATACATGGGTGGACTTGTTGACATCATGGATGGCAACTGTGGGCATCATATATTAGTGGGAGTTCTTGATGGGCGTCATCAAAGTGAGCTGATACAACTTGCATCAAAGGCAGGTGTTAGAGTATACGAGACCAATCGCTACTGGATGGGCACCCATCATCAAATGAACAATTATGTGCTTATCGGCTTTTCGGCAATTCCTGAAAGCATGATCGATTCAGGAATTGCCAGATTGGCGAAAGCTTGGTTTGGGTAGAAGCTGACCGTAATTTTAGCTAACAAATAGAGACTAGAATACCGGGATTACAACACCTTTGTATGTGTCTTCAATGTGCTTCTTTGCCGCAGATGATGTAAGAGCCTTTACCAATTCTTGCACAGCGGGATCGTTTTCGTTGCCGGCTTTTACCACTATGATGTTTGCATAAGTCTGAGCAGCCTGTGACCCTGTGTCTTCAGATGCTAATACTTTTGAGATGTCTAAGCCTGCACCAAGAGCATAGTTTCCGTTGATTACTGCGATGTCTACATCAGCGACCGAAACAGGAAGAGCGGCGGCCTCTAACTCAGAGAATTGCAAGTTCTTTGGGTTGGAAACAATGTCGCGCGGAGTGATGGTCAGATCTGCATTTGCCGGCAAGGTGATAAGACCTTGAGCTGCAAGCAGATGCAAGGCGCGTGCTTCATTGGTGGTGTCATTTGGCACAGCGACAGTGGCGCCATCAGGAAGATCACTCAAGCTGGTTGTTTTTCCGGGATAGATCGCCAGGGGCTCAAAATGTATTGCCGCTACCGAAACAAGATCAGTGCCGTTTTCCGCGTTGAACTCATCGAGATATGGTTTGTGTTGGAAATAGTTGACTTTTATATCACCGGCATCGGTGTCTAAATTTGGTTTTACGTAATCAGAATACTCGATAATGTCTAGTTCAACACCCTTAGCGGACAGGTCATTTTTAATTGCACTTAAAATCTCTGCATGCGGAGCAGGTGAGGCACCAATTGTAAGAGTGGTTTTTGTGTCCTGCGCTGCAGAGCTGCTTGTGGCGTTTGAAGAGCCTGAGGTGCTTGCAGTATTGCCGGTCGTAGTGCTGCCGCCTCCGCAAGCAACCAGAATGCCACTCAGACTTAACGCAAGCACGCTGCTTGCCAACAGCAGAAATGCTTTCTTGATTTTACTTACCGATACAGTTTTGTTTTTCATTTTAGTTTCTCCTTTTTTTCGATGACCAAAAGCAGTCATCCCTATTTTTATTATCTTAGTCGATTCCTCTTCGACCCCTTGTTTATCCTGGGAAGTGCCGATTTATCTCTTATCCAAACGACGTGCTATCAAGTCACTCAAACTTTGAACTATTTGCACCAGTATTATTAAAATGATTACCGTAGCGATCATTATTTCAGTCTGATAGCGATGGTACCCAAAACGTACTGCAACATCGCCAAGACCGCCTGCTCCAAATGCTCCGGCAATTGCAGAATAACCAATCAAAGTAATATAAGTTATTGCCGCTCCGCGAATTATGGAAGGCAAGCTTTCTGCAATATATACCTTAAGTAGAATCTGTATCGTACTTGCACCAAATGCTTTGCCGGCTTCGATACGTCCCGGACTGACCTCGGAAAACGAGTTTTCGACCATGCGAGCCACAAACGGAATTGCGGCAATTGTCAACGGTACGATCGCGGCTGCAACGCCTATACCTGTTCCAACGATCAGACGTGTTAGCGGTATTAAAGCAACCATAAGTATCACGTACGGAATAGAGCGCCCCATATTAATGATCCAGCCGAGTATGGCATTAATTAGGGGTAGTGGGTGCAAAGAACCCGGTTCTGTGACCTTTGAAATCATCGCTATAAAGATGCCAAACACATACGATATGAGGGTTGAAACGCTGACGATTATTAATGTGTCAACGGTAGCATCAAGAAAAAGATCGCCGTTTTTTGCAAAGAACGCTTGCAGCCATCCAAATACATCAGGCATTTGCTTCACCTACCTCCAGTCTTAGCAAGCGGCGAGTAATATCTGCTTTTGGTGAGCTAAACACATCATTAACGCTACCTTGCTCCACGATGCATGAGTCGTTGATAACGGCTACGTTGTTGCAAGCCGCCTCCACAACCGACATGGCATGGGTAATGATCACTACAGTTACTCCAAGATCGCGATTGATCTGTTTTATGAGTTCTAAAATCGAATCCGTTGTTAGTGTGTCCAGCGCGCTTGTCGCCTCATCGCAAAGTAGGTAATCAGGATGGTTGGCAAGTGCACGTGCGATCGATACACGTTGCTGTTGACCGCCGGACAATTGAGCCGGATAGCGCTTCTCCATGTTTGTAAGCCCTACCAGATCCAGTAGCTCACGTGCTCTTTGCACGGCATGCTCATGCTTGTCGTGGCGGATCTCTAAGGGAAATGTTACGTTTTGCAACACAGTGCGTTGTGAAAAGAGATTAAAATCTTGAAATATCATGCCGATACGTGCTCGTAAATCAAGCAGTTGGCGACCCTTGTAATTTGTAACATCTATCTCATCAATGAGCACCGCACCTGATGTAGGTCGCTCTAACAGGTTAATGCAGCGCACAAGCGTAGACTTTCCGGCACCGGACGAACCGATAATGCCAAAAATGTCGCCATTTGCGATTGTTAGATTTATGTCATGAAGCGCTTTATGAGTACCCTCTTTGCTTTCAAAGGTTTTGCTCAAGTTGCGAAATTCAATCAAGGGGAAGCCTTCCTACTGATAGTTACTGAGCAGCTATTGCGCCGTAAATTACGGCATAGTTTAACGCCCGAGCTTTAGGAGCGACCCCTAAACTCAGGCTCATGCATCATCATACCAGTATGTGAAAAGCGAAAAGACATGCGCGGTATCTTAATGCAAAACTACAACTTGGTCAAGTCCGATACTATGCGTTTTTATGCAAAAAAGTCTAGAAATACCCCAGAGCTTTATCAACGGCCTCTTCTGCAAGATCAAGCGTGTCGTTTGAAAGTGTTGGATTGTGAGCACCTTCGCTATTTTCTACCATTACAAAATCCCAATACCAAACAGCTTGGCGGTTTAGTGTTCGCACCTCTGAAAGTTGCTTGCTGTCCAGTGAATCGGCTGCTACTGCGTCGGCTAATTTTTTGGTCAGGTCTTCTATCTTGTTACCGATTTCCATTACACGATCTTCTGACTCTTTTTGCCAAGCCTCCACTTGGGCTTGTAAGTCTGTGTGGCAGCCGGCAATTTCGCAGGTTGATTCTAAGAGATCCGGGTTGTCTAAGGGGCTAATAAGCAGGTGAGATGTGTATTCTATGCCATCATCAGCAATTTGCTTCTCGCCCATGTGGCAATCTGCGCAACCAAATAGTTCTCCCGTATTGGGATTAGTACGTTTTGCCATAGAGGAACCACTGCCACCAAAGACAAACTCAAACTCCGGATGTTGTGCCTTGAGCTGGCCTACTTTTGTCAACGGATTTATGTAGTCGTTAAATCTATCGCCGTCTTTTCCGGCAGTCTTGTAGTACTCATACATGTCTTGAGGAGTCATGTCTTTGGTGCTGCTATAGGGATTAGTCACAGATTTATCGGCAACACTGAAGTAGTACTCGTTATGACATTGTCCGCATGTTTGCGATGCGATGTCTACTGTTTTGCCTGCTGTAAAGAACGGCTGAGTTACCTCAAGGCTGGTGCTCGTAGCATCGGTCTCAAGATTGTTTGCGTGACAGTTATAACAGCTTATTGGCTCATTGATCTTTTTGTTAAGCGCTGCATCTCCAAAAGGAATACTAACTACAGCGTTGCCATCCTTAGCAAGCAGTGCTGTGTAGTCAGCAGACTTGCATGTGTAACAATTAGCAAAAGCAGTTGGCTTATATGTTTGTGTTGCAGCATCAAAAATACGTCCTGTAGCCCTAACATCTTCCAGCGCATATGGATGACCATTAGGTTCATTGTAATAAGTATTAAACGGAGATGGATTCCAAATAGTCTTGATCTGAGGGTAAAGTTTTACCATATCCTCACGCGACGCAAAGTATGGGTCGGTGCTTCCTTTCGTGCTGTTGAGTTCATTGTCGCTAAACGTCTCATATTGATGAGGATAGATGTCTTTCCAAGCATCTGCAGTCCAGACACCATTTTCGTTCTTGGCTATAGTGGGCGTTTTTGGCTCTGATGGAGTTCCTAAATCCGGTGAGCTCGCCTCGCTATCTTGAGGATCGTTTGGCTGCGTTGCGTCGGTAACCTCTTGCGAGACAGCAGGCACATATACTGCTTCGGATCCGGAACAACCAACAAATCTGACGAGAATAAATATTACGAAAGCTAAAACCACCACAGCTGCTGCTGCGATGATTATTATCATACGCACCGGAACCGGTTTCTTGACTTGGGATTGAGTCGGCGCGTTTTGTGGAGTCGTGCCCTGAGGATACGCGCCTTGTGGAGTCGCGCCTTGTGAATATGTGTCTTGCCGATATACATCCTGTTGGTATGGGTTTTGCTGGTATGGATCTTGCGGATAATTTGCACCGGTGTTTTGATTTGGATTTTGTGCATATTGACCGGGAGGAAAGCCCTGGTTGTTTGCAGGCGGTATCACACCTTGAGTCATTATCGGCTGACCCATAGCTGTTCCGCAACTCCGACAAAAGTTTGCCGAGTCTGGGTTTTTAGATCCACAATTTGGACAATACATGATCGTTCCCTCCAAAAGCGTTATCACACGTGCTCTACGCACAAAGAAGTCTCGGCTATTTACCCAAGCAACTTCTTTTTATATAACAATCTGTACTTATTAGAACCACCCACATTATCACGAGTCTGAGACATCGTAATATCAACTCTATGTTCTGCTGGTATATCATACTCCAAACAGATTACGCATGACTCGCTTTTTGTAAAAAACGGTTCAAATAAAAAGTCAAAACTACCGCAATAAAGTTGATGTCATTGATTGCTTATGACGTTTGCGCCGTACTATACTTCTCACATAAATAATCTTAGGAAGTGCCCATTAATCCACCAACCGATGCTTCCCTAATCTTGGAGGCCAAATATGAATGAGAATCGTATTTCTGAACCTTGCAAGCTCCTCGATGATGCCGGCAGGCTTTTGAATCCTGGCTTTGCCACCAGTTTGCTCATGTCCTATGAGCGCTCGCGAGTCAAGGCACCATCTTGGCGGATCAAAGAGTGGGATTATTATTTGGTAAATGATGATGAGTATGCCATTGCTCTAACCATAGCCGACATGGGGTATATGGGGCTGATATCGGCATCTGTTGTTGATCTCGTGCACGCCAAATATAAAACGACCAGTGTGCTAACTGCGTTTCCCATGGGTCGTTTTCACATGCCCGAAAGTTCAGCAAACGGCATCTCAGAATTCAAAAACTCCCGCGTGTCTCTTTGCTTTGAAGTAGCTGACAAAAAACGTAAACTCACCGCTAGTTTTGCACGTTTTGATGGCGATGAGGCTCTGACGTTCGAAGCTGTGCTCAGCGACGAGCCTCGTGACTCCATGGTCATAGCCACGCCTTGGAAAGAAGATCCATCAGCTTTTTATTACAATCAAAAAATAGTTGCCATGCGAGCTAAGGGGAGCTTTAATAAAGGCGCAATAACTCATACATTTGAGAACAGTAACTCGTTTGGTCTGCTGGATTGGGGCCGCGGCGTTTGGACGCGTGATAACACTTGGTTTTGGGGAGTAGCCGGAGGCTGGCAAGACGGCAAGGGCAATAACACTTTTGGCACACATAGCTTTGGCTTTAACTTGGGTTATGGATTTGGAGATACTTCTGCAGCCTCCGAAAACATGGTCTTTGTTGATGGCATTGCCCACAAATTAGGTCGTGTTGTTTTTGATATCCCTGAAGAAGAGGTTCTGTCAAAGAAAGTATCTCGACTTGAGCAGCGTTACAAACTACTTGAGCCTTGGCATATCTATGATGATGAAGGTAGGCTCGATCTATCGTTTAAGCCTATTGTCGACCGCGCAGATGTAACCGATGTAGGACTGATAATCAGCGATCAACATCAGGTCTTTGGCAAACTTTTCGGCAAAGTGATTCTGGACGACGGCAGTGATTTCATAGTTGGAGACCTCATAGGCTCAGCTGAAGTTGTGCGCAACAAGTATTAGCAGTTCGCAGCATTCTTTTAAGGCAATTCTATTTGATATATCTTGCTACTCTAATCCCAGCTCTGAAAAAGTGTCTCCACCTGCCAGCGTACCGTCTTTGTAGCCACGCGTAAACCACTCGGAGCGCTGATCTGATGTTCCGTGTGTGAAAGTGTCCGGGTTTGCTTGCCCATATGCTTGCTCTTGAATCGCATCATCGCCAATAGCTGCAGCCGCCTCGGTCGCAGCAGTTATATCGTCTTCTTCCAATGAGCCATAGAGTTCAGATTCGTAGTGCGCATATATGCCGGCATAATAGTCAGCTTGCAGCTCTAAAGCCACTGACCACTCGTTGCCTTGAGCTTCGGGTAAAGTGTTTTGCATCTGACTCACTTCATCTAGCTCACCCAATAGGTTTTGTACATGATGTCCTACTTCATGAGCGATCACGTAAGCAACAACGAAATCTCCGCTGTCACCTGCAATGTCAGTTTTAACTCTTGCGCCATAGTCGTCTCTGAGTTCCTGAAAAAACGACAGGTCAACATAAATCTTTTCTTCTGACGGTGAGTAAAATGGTCCTATTTCTGAAGTTGCCACACCACTTGCTGTCTGTACACTTCCGGAAAATAACACCAACGTTGTTGGCCGATAGGTCATATTGTTTTCTGTAAATATTTTTGTCCAAGTATCCTCAGTACCAGCCAAGATGGTCTCTACAAAATCTAGTTGAGCTTGTTCTTGCTCTGTTGGCTCATAGTTATCAACTGTGGTTGTGGATAGTGTTGAAGATCCTGTGAGATTTTGCGCGAGATTTGCAAGTCCTGAAGTGTCGTAACCGGTAAACAGACCAAACACTATTAGACCAACCACAACAATGGATCCAATTCCTGAGCCTATTGCGATCTTACCCTTTGATGATCCTCTTTGATCTGCTACGTTGCCGCTTTGTCGTCTGCCCTGCCATTTCATGATTTTGAGATTCCCCTTCTTTTAGCCTTAACACCAGCTTGGTCATAGCCGTATTTACTTTCGTTAAACCAGCTTAATAAATCCCCATCCAACAAAACTCAAAATACTATATTTGCATGTGAAGATACTATGACTGCGGCAAAAGGACAAGTAGGTACAAAAAAATTGTTAAGAAATTATGGCAAGACATCATTATTGAAATCACAAAAAATGCGGGAACCACAACCCCCGTGGTTCCCGCTTGAGCAAGGAGGACTAATTACAGACTTTGCAAGCACCAGCGCTTTGCCGGCGCTCACATCCGCATAAAGCTATCCGAGAATTTTAGCTAAATCTGCTTCCGGCGTTGAAATGGGCATAATGCTGAAGTTCTTGACCAGGAAGTCTAAAATTGCCGGTGAGATAAATGCCGGCAGGGATGGACCGAGCAAGATGTTGTGTATTCCGAGTGACAGTAATGTGAGTAAGATCGCTACAGCTTTTTGCTCGTACCATGAAAGTACTAGAGTTAGCGGTAGATCATTGACACCGCAATCGAAAGCTTCTGCTAAAGCAACGGCAACCATAATCGCCGAATAAGCATCATTACACTGACCCATGTCCATTATGCGTGGCAAACCGCCGATCTCGCCAATATTTAAGTCGTTGAAGCGAAACTTGCCGCAAGCCAATGTAAGTATCACGGTGTCGGATGGACTCTGCTTAACAAACTCTGTGAAGTAATTGCGCCCCGGTTTTGCTCCATCGCATCCACCAACTAAGAAGAATTGGCGAATTGCTCCGGACTTCACAGCATCAATCACAGTATCAGCCACACCAAGTACTGTCCCGTGCGCAAATCCTGTCATTACGGAAGCGCCACCGTTGATGCCGGGAATCAGAGTATCTTGGCTATAACCACCCAGTTGTTTTGCTTGCTCGATGATTGCACTAAAGTCTTTGCTGCCATCAGCATTGGTGTTGATATGTTTTATCTCGGGAAAACCTACAACTGATGTTGTATATACGCGATCTGCATAACTCGTCTTGGGCGGCATTAAACAATTTGTTGTAAACAGGATCGGTGCCGGGATATTGTCGAACTCTTTTTTCTGATTTTGCCATGCTGTGCCAAAATTGCCCTTTAACTGTGGGTATTTCTTTAACTCCGGATAACCATGCGCAGGAAGCATTTCGCCATTGGTGTAGACATTGACGCCGGTTCCTTGTGTTTGCTCAAGAAGCATNNCAAATCGTGTCCGGTGATAACTATGAATGGACCGGCCTCGATATTTTGGGAAACGCTGGTGGGGATAGGGGTTCCGTATGCTGTGGTGTTTGCCATATCCAACAACTCCATCACTTTGAAGTTGATCTGCCCAACCTGCATTGATAGAGGAAGCAGACTTTCTACAGAAGCGCTTTCATCAGCGATGCTGGCTAGCGCAACCGGGAAAAACTCATCAACTTCTTCGCTGTGCTTGCCAAGTTCTGCTGCGTGATGAGCATATGCCGCGACACCCCTAATGCCCAGCAGAATTAGTGTCTTGAGAGATCGGATGTCTTCGCTTGCACCCCATAAGTAATCCATCTCAAAATCATTTTTATAACCACTTTCCTGCTTTGCCGTTTCTTGTTTGATGGACTTGGTAAAGCTTTGGATCGCAGCATCGTCAAAGTTAACATTTGTAACTGTCATGAAAAGACCGTCAACAAATATTTTAGTTTGTTCAGCGCTTGGTTTTTTGTTTTTTAGTGCTAGCGCCAACTCTACTAAAGCAGCAGTCAGATCGTCTTGCAAATTTGCAGTCTGACTCTTCTTACCGCACACCCCAGCCAGACCTGTGCATCCTAGCCCTCCTGCCGTTTGTTCACACTGGAAACAAAACATTTCACTCATGATGACCTCCAAAGTCATGATCGCGATGCTTTTTATTTTGCGCATCCCTAAACACTTTTTTTGATTTGCGTTTGCTACCAATAGAGGTTAGTATCAAAAGTATTAACATTCTGTTGTTTTTACAACGATCTTGATTTAATTTTTTTGGGGAGTCAGAATATGAAAAAGCAGATGTCAAAATTTAGCGAGCCGCTACAATCTTGTTCACTTTTCAGAGGTGTTGATAAAGAACAACTTTATGATCTTCTCAAGTGCCTTGGAGCTACAAAGCACACGTATGCAAAAAATGAGTTTATCCTGCATGCAGGCGATCTGGTGTCATGGGTAGGCATCGTTCTTTATGGCTCCGTTCATGTAATCCAAGAAGACTTCTGGGGAAATCGTAGCATTGTTGCCCGTATAACTCCCGGTGATCTATTTGCAGAGTCTTTTGCCTGTGCGGCTACTGATCAATTGCCGGTATCTGTAATTGCTCTCGAACCTACCACAGTTTTGGCGCTCGACTTTAACCGAATAGTCTCCACTTGTTCTAGCGCTTGCGTATTTCATAATGCCTTGGTCAAGAATATGCTAAAAGTTATTGCGCTAAAAAGCGTAGAACTAACACGCAAGCTTGAAGATCTTTCGCAGCGAACAACACGTGAGAAGTTGTTGTCTTATTTGTCGCGTTTAGCTCTAACAAAAAACTCTCGCGTATTTGATGTTCCTTTTAACCGCCAAGAATTAGCGGACTATTTATCTGTGGATAGAAGTGCGCTTTCCAGCGAACTGGCAAAGCTGCAAATCAACGGCATTTTGAAGTACAAGAAAAACCATTTTGAGCTACTTTAAGAAATACTTATTATTTCATTTTGGTAAATGCAATATCCCAAAAGATTAAATTTTCGTGTCATTTTCTAATCATGTTTACTTTATGAGTAACGGCTGTTAGCTTTTTGTAATTTTTACAAAAAATGCTCTATGTTATCTATAAAAAATCATTCA
>DBCW01000134.1 GCA_002293265.1 Eggerthellales bacterium UBA948 | reverse complement strand
CTGGTTTTAAAGGCTCTTCCGTAACAGTTCCTTTTGTCGCCTTTGGATCCAGTTCTTCATCATCTAAATCACTGCTTTTAGACAGGTCTTCCTCTTGACCGGTTTTTGTTTCACTTGTTGAGTCATTGTCATTATCGGCAGCGTTTAACTTAGTCTCAGCTATCATTTGTGATGGGTGAGAAGATGCAACACCTGCAACCATTACTGCAGCAACTAAAAACACAAGTACGGTTCCCAGCAAAATTGCTCTCACAACTCCCGCGTTGCCTATTTTGTTTTCAGAACTATTGGGCCTATCAACGTATAAAGCTTCTTTGTCTTTTGGCGCACCAAGTAAGTCTCCGCCAATATTATCTACCTGCGAGCCTTGAGCTATAGATCTCTGCTCATACTCTTTTTCTCCTCTTATATCTGCCATTGTTACCTCTACCTCATCCCTTGCTTAACTCGGCTCGACTATAAGCCCCTCCATGTCTAGTATTTCTTCCGTAATTGCCGCCAAAACGGCTTCATCCGTGATGATACTTCTGCCTATTTGAATCTTTCGTTTTAGAGCCTCGGTAGCTATGACCACGCCTCGCCATTCGACGACAAGTACACCTTCTTTGTTGGCGAGAGATGGCTTTAGCTTAATCTCATAAATGGCTTCGTCAAATACCTCTACATGATCCGGTACTTTAAAAGTTGCTTGTCCGTCTATGACTTCCAGTCGCTTTCGCGCTATTACTTTTACAGTGGTGTTAAGGGTTTTAATAAGTACAGCATTCTTAATCCAATACAATAACCAGAACAGTATCAAACCTATTGCTGAGATAATCACAATTCCCGCTGATGCAATAGCCGGAAAAATATTTGTTGGCTCCTCTGGCGGTTCAACAACGTTAATTACAGTGGGAACAGTTGGTGGCTGTATATCTGGAACCTCTTCAATTACAGGTTCAGATATCACAGGGTCAACACTGACAAGCTCATAATGCGCTTCAACAACACGACGCTGCTCACTTGAAACAACTTCGCCCTCATATTTGGCTGTAACGCTGTAGTGATGAGGCTCTAGCCAGCTTTGCTGCCCTCTGAAAGTTAAGTGAGCGGTATATTTATTAGGAAGCCCCAATGAGTTGGTGCCCGTAACTTCATATTCCACCGACAACAATTTCAAGACAGCAGACTTTGTGGCACCATAATATTCATCGGAACTTACTTCAAAAGTCTTTTTCTTTGGTAGTCTGCTCACGTCATTGTCGGGAAGATCTTCGATTATATGAGTTTTATCTACCTGACCGGTAAAAGACTCGTAGACTTCAACTTTGCTAAATGGATTGGGTGCGAGGCTTATTTTGCCAACATAATAACCGTCTTTGATGTTAATGGACTTTGAGAAATACTTCTCCAGATTATTAATATCCTTAATGGGAACATCTTTGGTTTTTTTCTGCTCATACTTTTTTATGTAAGGAACATAAGTAGAATCATCAACCGGGTTATCTATGTAAACAAGGTTATACTCGTTGCCATCCTCGGTAACGATAACCTGATCAAATTCCGGAATCGCCCCACCACTTATTATTGCTTTTTCTCGTGTGATGCGTTTTTCCACGTCCTTAATATTGGCTTCAACGCCTGGTTCTGTAACGCCCGGTTCTGTGATGCTACCATCAAGCTCAGGAGAGGCTTCTTCTGTTGACCCCTCTGTCGTCTCCTCAGCACTTACCCCATTGCCCATCTGATCGTTTGTATCTGACTCACCTAATATCGACTCTTCAGCAATGGCTGTCGAAAAAATCGAGAACAAACTCATCACTAATATCACAGCGACTGAAACTAGTAAAACACGTCCTGCAAATATTTTTTCAGCCACTTACTTCTCCCAAATAAGCTCATCTAGTGCCCAGATCAAACAAACAAAAAACTATTGACTTACTTTGCTACTAATATACAACTCTACTTACTTTTGTATAATGCAGCATTGCAAGTCTTAACATAGTGTAGCCATGTGCTAGCATCAATGTCAAGCGAATTTACTACTATTTTCTAAATAATTTTTGCTTAGTTTTACACTATTCAAGTTGAAAAAAGAACATTAGTTCTTGCTAAAACACTACATCTTGAGAGTGTATATATAATACACCACAACAAATTGGTGTTTTATTGATTTGCATCCACATTTAATGAAATGTAATTGCACTTATAGTATGGTCAATTTCTTTTGAGAAGTGCCAATCTTTGTTTTCATAGTCCTTGTTTGCTGTTAAGGTTTATTGCTTTTGCTCAACTCGATTCACCAGTGTGTGGTTAATCGTTGCAATAGCCATTGGCGTTAATAATTGTACAATCAACAACACGGCATACAAAACTGACATGGAGTCAAAGGCAATCATCTGCCCCGAAAAATCTTGGGTAAGAAACAGAATGCTTTCTGCCACCACACAAACAAACCCGGCGATAACCAGCGAAAGAGTGTCCACAGTAAAAATGTTTTCGATGCTTTTGTTCTTTGTCTTGCCAAACAAAACTTTTATTGCGTATGCAAACACAATCACTAAAGATAGCGTTGTTACTATCACATTAAACTGCGCCCAGCTGTCCATTTGAATTCCATTTCTGCTTTTGTATGTGTACAAGGTTTAGCACTTCCGCAAGCAATAAATAGGCATTTCCTTAGAAAATCACTTGGTATTTGAATGTTACTATCATTTGAACAAGAGTTAAAGTGCTTTTGGCGCGGGCAGACGTCGTTTTTGTACATTCTATATAAGACCCATTGTTTGAATATTGCAACAATGCAGCGGCTACATTCACGACGGCAATGTGTTTTAGCTTTTATTATTTGAGTTGTTATGCTATTATTTACCTATGTTGCTTTTATTTTATATACTACTTACTGCTGTGACTTTGTTCATACTTCTTGCCATCGCGATCATTGATGCTAAAACTATGACAATACCAAACGGCTTGAATCTTGCTTTATTGCTGTGCGGAGTGGCAGCAATATTTATCTGCCCACAGCTACCACTTCTTGACCGCTTTATTGGTCTGTTGAGCGTTAGCTTACCCCTCCTGATCATTACAATAATTGCTCCTCAATCATTTGGTGGAGGAGACGTTAAGCTAATGACCGCCGCCGGTTTCTTGCTTGGGTGGAAACAAGTGCTTGTGGCTACAGGAGTGGGCATGCTCTTGGGTAGCCTCTACGGTGTTTATCTGCTCATCGCAAAGAAGAAAAGTTTAAAGCAGCATTTTGCGTTTGGACCGCCACTTTGCATGGGCATTGCTTATGCTTTGCTGATACAGTTATAGAATAGAATAAATCGACGCTCCCTTGAGCCTCTTACAGCGCAGTGCCCTTCGTAGGCACAAATAGCCCTGACATATCTACGCCTTCGTGCTCTAGCAGGTTTACCTTTTTAGCTACTCCGCCGGCATAGCCTGTTAGGCTACCGTTGGAGCCAACAACTCTGTGACAGGGAATGATAATCGAAATCGGATTGTGCCCCACGGCTCCACCTACAGCTTGGCTGGACATGCGTTCTTTTCCTGCTTTTTTAGCCATCTGCTTTGCGATGTCGCCGTATGTGATTACCTCACCGTATGGTATATCGCACAGTATCTGCCAAACACCTTGTCTGAAGTCTCCGCCAATTGGCGCTATTGATAACTCGCTAATCTTTGGTTTATCACCGGCGAAATATCTGTCCAACCACGACTTAGCTTTTATGAGTACAGGCACATTGTCGTTTTTGACCATCTCTTCTTGGACAGTGCCGCCAAAGTATTTTTGCCCTTGCATCCAAAGACCCACCAGCTTATCTTCTTTGCATGCTATAGTGAGTTCTCCTATTGGAGACTCATACTTGGTCGAATTAAACATTGCCTTCCTCCTCTAAGCCTATTGTTGTTAATGTTTATACAAATTTATATCTTATTGTCACTACCACACTCTTTGTCACTTTCACACTCTCTGTCATTCCCGCGAAGGCNNCGGCATCTTGACTTTCAACCACTCTTGTCATTCCCATACCTCCCTCTCTGTCATTCCCGCGAAGGCGGGAATCCATTAAATTTACCCACACGCTCTCTTTCCTCTACAAAGTATTCCAAATATTCACAGTAGCGTAGCTTCGCCACGGTCGCCACTGCTCAGATAATGCCAGTATTTCTTTAGGTTTAAGACCGCTAAACACATTTTTAACCCCATGATCTGTTTCCAAAAATGCGTCCGTCCAGCCCATAGAGCGCATGGCTATGTAGTGCGCTGTCCAAGATCCGATGCCCGGCAACTCGCGCAGCCTTGCGATCTCATCCTCCGGTTGTGCTGCAACGCTGAAGTCTATGTAATCGTCAATAAATGCGTATGCCAAACCAAGTATGGTCTTGGAGCGCGCAGCTGTAATGCCAAGAGGACCAAGGTGATTGCTTATCTCCCCTTTTAGTAAGGTAAAGTCTTTTGGCGTGGGAAATATGTAGTCAAGCCCCTCGATACCTGTCTCCAACTTTATGCCATAAGTTGCTGCGATTCGTGCTGCCAAAGTGCTTGCAGCTTTTACTGTGACCTGTTGCCCCAGCACCGCACGCACGCACATCTCAAAAGAGTCAAAGCAACCCGGCAGACGCAGACCGTGAGTGAACATTTTGGGCTTGATATCATTCATCGATTCCAGCGTTTCACGCACAGCATCGGGATCGCAGTGTAAGTCAAATAAGTGGCGGATCCTTGACAGCACCTGCGGCAATACCGGTAATAACGTTGACGATATCGATACCTGAAGGGTGTTCTTTTTGAGCACGTGGCTTACTCGGATCCAGCCTTGGAGCGTTGCGCCCTTAGCATCGGTGAGCGCAGCGGTGCGTAAGTACTCACCATCTCTTACTGCCTCAACACCGGGAATTGCCCGCAACGCCAAAAAGTCGAGCATCTTTTCCCACTGATAAGGCGGACGATATCCAAGCGCGACCGTTACGTTTTCGCCAGAATCGCCACCCAATTCTGACTGCTTTCTTAATGCCGTTGGCGACAAGCGGTACTGCTTTTTGAAAGCGTCGTTAAATCTCCTAAGACTGCCAAATCCGGACACCATTGCGATATCCAAAACGGAAAGGCTGCTATCCGCTAGCAGGCTTTTAGCAAGCAATAACCTACAGGTCTGCATGTATTGAACCGGCGAGACTTTAAACTCCTCGCCAAACACTCGACGCAGATGCCTGTCTGTACAACCTAGCTTCCCCGCAAGCTCGCCCATGCTAAGCCCACTGCCGCAGTTCTCCTCCAAAACTCTGGCTGCCCTATTTGCAAGTGCTGTCTTAGCATCTGCTACCGATCTGCCCGGAGCAAGCTCCGGCCTACATATCAAGCACGGTCTATATCCGGCTTGTTCCGCCTCAGCAGCTGAGGAGTAAAAGGTGCAGTTCTCGATCTTAGGCATTCTTGCATGGCAAACAGGACGGCAATATATGCCGGTAGAAGATACACCCACATAAAATCTCCCGTCAAAGCGTGTATCCCTAGATTTAAATGCCGAGTAAAGACCTTGCTTGTCTGGTACTTGCACTTTTGCCACCTCACTATCATCGAATGTAGTAAGTATATCGAGTATGAGGTAAAACATTAGCCATAAACGGACATGTATTTAACTCTTTAAAGCGCACAAAATTTGGGTTACAGAGCATAGTATTACTTCTCCTGGATTGTTTGCTCATGGCTCAAACATTAGCAAGAAGAAAAACATGTTTAGAGTGTTAAACTGTAAACTGGTTAACCGAAATCCTGTAAATCTGTTAATTTTAATTATTAGTACTGGTCAACTGAGGTTTTAGCAGATATCTATTGGCTGTTTCACAGATTGAATAAGCAAGGAGAGACAATGTCGTCAGAACATGGTTTTCACATGGTCTGACGCGTGTTTTATCAGACCTAAAAACACTAATGAACTAGGAGCCATATGGCAAACTCAAACAAACTATATATAGCTTACGGATCAAAAGAAATTGAATACCTTAAAGGCAGAGACCCGGCGCTGGCTGCCGTCATAGATAAGGTTGGGCATATAAAGCGCAGCCTTGATCCTGATCTTTTTAGCGCTCTTGCCAACTCAATAATCGGACAGCAGATTTCCATGAAGGCTCAGGCTGCTATTTGGGGTCGGTTTTGCGAGGCTTTTAATCCGCTTACTGCACAAGGTATCTATGACAGTTCTGCTGAAGAACTCAAAGCATGTGGGCTTTCGGATCGCAAAGCTGAATACATGAAGGGCATAGCTGCTGCAATAGTTGAGGGTAGGCTAGACCTAGACGCATTGGAAAATATGAGTGACGATGAAGTAGCATCGACTCTCAGCAAACTCAAAGGCGTAGGTGTTTGGACTGCCGAGATGCTGATGATGTTTTCGATGGGAAGAATGGATGTACTCAGCTACGGAGACCTAGCAATTCAGCGTGGACTGCGAATGCTTTATCGGCACCGAAAGATTACCCCGGCGTTGTATAAGAAGTACAAGCGCAGATACTCCCCCTACGCCAGCGTTGCTAGTTTGTACCTATGGGAAGTGGCAGGTGGCGTTATGCCTGAGCTGTATGATTTGGGTTCAAGCAGCAAGAAAAAGAAGTAAAGTGCCTGCTGCTGCTTATAAATCGTTCGCGCAACTGCATTGGTTGTGTCATCTTGTGTTATTCGATTGTCATTAATGACCAGCAGTTTTGTAAGCTAGTTGCGCTAGAAGCGGCATGAGAAATACTGTTACCGCCCCCGCACATATCAGTATTGATGCAGTTGTTTGACTGAGTGCGCCTATGCTTACAGCAACCGAGGTAACCGCAACGATAATTGGCAGCGTAGTTGCACAGTAAAGCGAGACTGAAAGTTTGTGTTGAATCGACAAACCGCGTGTATCTTTACTAACATACATCGAGATAAAAATGGGTAAGGCACGAACCAAAAGTAGTACCAGTATGAAACCTACCAGAAGCAACGGCATTTCAAACACTGCTGCGAACTCGATCTTTGCGCCTGAAACCACAAAGAACACCGGGATCAAAAAGCCATAAGCAATGCCATCGAGCTTGGTCTCATGGTTGATGCTGCCTTCGGGCATAACGTAGCGAAGGATAAATCCTGCAGCAAATGCTCCAAGTACGATATCCAGACTAAACACAGCTGAAAGCGCCAGCAAGCCAACAAGCAGCAGTAATGTAGCTCGCATAATGGTTTGNNNNCAGCGCGTTTAGGAATACATGCAATACCCACAGCAATGAGAGCAAATGCCGCCAGTATAAGAATGGTCAGCCAGTGAGCTCGTGTTGAGAGCAAGACTGCCATGGCAATGATGGGGCCTACTTCGCCAAAGGTTCCGTGCGATAAAACAAGGCTACCAACTTGCGTGTTCGTTATGCCGCGCTCTTTTAAGATGGGCATCAGTGTGCCTAAAGCTGTAGTTGAAAGCGCAATGGCAGCAGCAACACCACCAAGATCGGCTATGTGCGCCTGCGGAACAAAAAGTACAACTGCCACAAAAGCCGCAGCCAGAGTAACAAGCCAAGTTAGAGCAGCAATGCCACCCTGCTTTCCAAGCAAGCTTTTTGGATGAATCTCGTAACCGGCCAACAAAAAGAGGAAGCCCAGACCCAACTCTGAAAGCAACGTTATCGAATCGCTCACCTCTATAAGACCAAATAAATGCGGCCCAAGGAGTGCGCCCATGATAACAAGGAGAACAGTCTCGGGAAGAGGTTTGCCGGGTATTGCCTGCACAACAACGGGGGCTATGAAGGTAATAAGTAAGATGAAAGCCAGTGAAACCAGTTCCACCGTCATAAGCCAGATCACCTCATTTTGGATTGTACCCTACGCTCAATATTGCATATTATTACTCATTAATGCATATAATACGGCACTTGTCTAGATATATTTACTGGCTTCCCTCACGCTCAGCTTTGCCATCTTGTCTTGGTGACGGTCGATGAAGCTGCGTACCCACTCCGGATTGGTCTTGCTGTATTCTCGCAATGCCCATCCAATTGCCTTATTTATGAAAAACTCCGTTTGCCCAAAGTTGTTTTTGATGATCTCGCCCAATAACTTTATGTCTGTCTTGTCACGCCTTTGCAGTTGATGATCAATGGCGGTACGTCTGAGCCATATGTTTTCATCGACGCTCCATTGCAAGAGAATCTGATTCACTTCCGGGTGTCGAAGCGCGATATCGCCTACAACCATGTCGAGTGAATCTACTGTATCCCACCACGATTTGGTGATTATAAGTTCTCGAAGGTTGGGTATGTCTGATGGAGTGAGCAGTGCGGCCACCTTTGAGAGATACTCACACGCGAGATATTGAAACTCTCGCTCAGGCAGCTGCCAGCACTTATAGACAAAATCCCAATCTACGACGGTCTTATCTACGGTTTTAAAATAATCTTTTGTTAGCTTTTTTCGCACCGGTGTGGGTATGCCCAAATATGCGAACTGATCGCGCATGTAAGCGCTCATAGATTTAGCCTTTTCAGGATCTGCCGCTGCCTTTAGTGTTTCGAATATGTCCATGATCTCCCCTAACACCCTGGCTTACCAAGCCAAATAAACTAGTAACTGTTGTTATATCAGAATTTGTCCACCTTTGGCTACAGCGCAGGTCCAACTGTCATGTGCATCATGTAGAAAGTGAAACGGGTCAAGAATATGGCTAGTAGAACAAGCCCGCAGGCTATGCAAGCCAGTGGTAGATCCGGTAGTTTTGGCGGGTGTGAAAACAACTTTAAGGCGTAGATCAGTGTGGCTGCCAGTGCCAAGACTATGAAAAGCGCAATGACGATCTTGTAAAACGGTACTAGATCCGCAGCGCTGCCAAATGCATTTGTCAGTGTTGGTAACATTGCGTCTTGCATGAGCATTGAAATTGCATTTGCAGCAGTGCCAAAACCGGTGAACATGCAAAGCACCTTGGCCAGTCTACTTTTATCAAGATCGGGCGCTTGTCCTATCTGAAGAGTTAAAAGTGCCATCAGTGACCCGCCTACAACAGCGTTAAGCCACAGGTTTATCGGCACATATATTGTGTTCCAAGTGGATATGGTCTCAACATTATAGGCAATAGCTATGGCTGTAATGGCTAATGCACCAAGTAAAACAGCTACACCCATCCAGATTTTTTGAAGTATGACTTTGGGCTTTAGTGTAAATGAATACAACCAGTAGGTTCCGGCAGATAGCAGAAATAAAATAACAGCGAAGACCTCGGTTGAAAGAGGGCTTTGCCCTACCCTCATTAATACGTAGAGGGCGTTTGCGGGGTTTCCCAGGTGTGTGGCTGAAGCTACCAGCCCAACCAGAGTTATGATGTTGGATAAAATTAGACTGCGGTTAAGCTTGCGTTGCTGG
>DBCW01000139.1:24245-25367 GCA_002293265.1 Eggerthellales bacterium UBA948 | reverse complement strand
CATGGTGCAAAAAGAAGTAGCCGATCGTATGAATGCAAGACCGGGCACCAAGAACTACGGTGCCTACTCGGTAAAACTCCAATTGATTGCCGAGCCAAAAGACAGCTTCAAAGTGGCTCCATCATGTTTTTTGCCACAACCCAGAGTTGATTCTGCGGTCATTCGCTTAGATCGACGAAGCGATCAAGCCTTGGAGTCGGACGCGCTTAAAGCCACCTTTGAGGTAGTTGAAGCCGCCTTTGCCAAACGTCGCAAGACCATCAGAAACTCCATGCGCACTCAGTTTTCCGAGCGCGGCATTGATCCAAATATTGTTGATCAACTTCTAAAAACAGCAGAGATTTCTCCGGATATCAGAGGCGAAGTACTGAGTCCTGAAAAGTACAAAGAACTGGGTCAAATCTACATGCATATTCTGCATAAAATAAACATATAATGCATAGCCGCTAACACCCCAATATGCTACCGATTGCGCTCAATTAAGCCTGTTACCAGCCATTGTTACCTATCCGTAAAACAAAATTGCTACTTCGGTGATATAATATTCAATCGTAGTATTTCAATGGGAGGCTATATTAATGGATTTAGCACATCAAGCTGCGATTGTAACACGTATTCATGACAAACTAGCGGATCAGACAGGCAAGAGACTTAAAGTAAAAGCAAACATGGGGCGCTCAAAGATAATTGAGTGTGAGGGAATACTTACTCAAGCACATCCACAGTTATTCATCATGGAAGTTGAACGCAAACGCGGGCGAAAAACCCGTCAGTCTTATCAGTACGTTGATATCTTGACTGGCACAGTCGAACTGATGCACGTAGAAAGCAACGAGCCATTGTTCCCGGTTCTGGTAGAGAACTAAACAACTCGAAGCCCAATAGCAAAAAGCGACTTATCATAAGAGACGACAGCTTAGGTCTTACAAAGACCAAAACTGTCGTCTCTTTTGTAATACATTGCGAGAATACAAACTGTCACCCAGAATTAAAGTAAGCCTCGTGTGCTTTTAGGCGATTTTGTGAGAAAATGTTACACGGCTTGGGCGGCATCATGTCTCGAACCTGGTCAGGTCCTGACGGAAGCAGCCATAAGGGGCCGCTGATGAGCGCCCAAGCTAA
>DBCW01000139.1:15352-24145 GCA_002293265.1 Eggerthellales bacterium UBA948 | reverse complement strand
CTTTTCATAATCATTTTTGTCGAGACCGGCTTGGTGGTAACACCATTTCTTCCAGGAGACTCGCTGCTCTTTGCAGCCGGCGTATTTGCAGCTCCCGGCGGCGGTTTAAACGTGATCGCGCTTATAGTGCTTTTGTCCATTGCGGCAATCCTAGGCAACACATCCAACTACTGGATAGGTCGCAAGGTAGGACAAGCGATCATCGATTCCGGACGCGTAAAAGCATTAACACCCGAGCGTGTGCAAAAAACACAGGCAATGTTTGACAAGTACGGCTTGCTGGCTGTGGTTCTCACGCGCTTTTTCCCTATCATCCGCACTTTTGCGCCATTCTTAGCCGGAGTGGGCAATATGCATTTTGGGCGCTTTACAATCTTTAACGTCATCGGTGGCGTGCTCTGGGTTACAATCTTTACCTTGCTGGGTTACTACTTTGGCGGCATACCATTTGTACAAGATAACTTTGAGCTGATAATTATTGCCATAGTGGTCATAAGTTTTATTCCCACTGCCGTTGGCATCATCAAAGCTTCGATGAGCAGAAGAAAAACCGGCAAAGAAAATAACCAAACTGACCAAATTGATCAGACCGCTTTGGTAGATCAGACCGCACAAACCGAGCAAGCTGACAACAAGACTAGTCAAGACAAGTAATTTGAGGAGGATTCTTGGCTCTTTCTCTCTATCGTAAATACCGTCCGGCGACCTTTAAAGACGTTGTTGGGCAAGACCATATCGAGACCACATTAAAAAACGCCGTGCAAAGCAACTCGGTATCTCACGCTTATCTATTCTGCGGTCCGCGTGGTACCGGAAAGACCACTACGGCGCGTTTGCTTGCTAAAGCTTTGCTCTGCGAAAAAGCTCCGACCGAACAACCGGATGGCACCTGTCTGGAATGCCAAGAGATTGCCTCAGGCGTACACCCGGACGTTTATGAACTGGATGCAGCCTCAAGAACAGGTGTTGAGAATGTGCGCGAGGAGATAATTGGCAGGGTGCAGTTTGCACCCACGCGCGGAAGCTACAAGATCTACATCATCGACGAGGTTCACATGCTTTCAACAGCAGCATTCAATGCGCTGCTCAAAGTAATAGAAGAGCCACCGTCTCATGTCATCTTTGTGCTTTGCACAACCGATGCTCATAAGGTTCCCGAGACCATAAAATCACGCTGCCAGCAGTTTGAGTTCCATCGTCTCAGCGAAGATGATATCAGCGCAAGACTTAAATATATATGTGAGCAAGAGGGATACACGGCAGAGCCGGAGGCGGTTTCTTTAATCGCGCAACGCTCACAAGGCGGAATGCGCGACGCGATAAGCTCTCTTGAGCAAGTAGCAGTATTCACAAACGGCAAGATCACTTTTGAGGCCGCAGAAAGCTTATTAGGCGAAGTCTCTGTCGAGCAGCTTTTTTCCGTATCAACTCTGTTGGCAAAGCGAAACGTAGCCGGTTGTTTTGCCTGGGTAGCTACGTTTACGCAAAGCGGCACCGACATCGCTCAGTTCACCCGAGATCTTTCGGTGCATATCCGAAACATCTATGTTGCTTCGGTGCTTGGCAACAATGAGTCGTTATCCGAGATAATTCAGGCCGACGATGAGTTGCTAAAGCGATATCTTGAGCAAGCTGCGATGTTTAACTCGACCGATCGTTTGGCAAACGTATTGCTGGTGCTTGGCGACTTATCATCTCAGCTACGATACTCGGCCAACGCCAGACTAGCCTTGGAGATCGCNNCTTTACTCGCATAGCTCGTCCTGAAAGCGACCTCACGCTGGAATCGCTGGCAGCCAGGATAGCCACATTGGAGCAAGGCACGCTTGTCCAAACACCCCCTACCATCCTGAGCGGAAAGGCTAACCGAGAGCCTAAGACCACTGCAGAAGTGACCACCTCTCAAACACCTCCTGCCATCATGAACAGAGAGAAAAGCTCGGAGCCGAATGATTTAACCGAGCGCCAACAGGACAACCAACAGATGTCGCCCAAAAATCACGCGTTTGAACCATCAGTCATTGCTCAAGACGAGCAGGCAGAAAGTATTGGCAAAACAGCTGTTGAGCAACAAGAACAGTCCGCGTTGGACGCCGGTGGAGCCCATCGTTTATGGGTAGGCGTGATCAAAGAGCTACAAGCGCAAAAGAAGTTTGCTGTTGCCTCATCACTTGGTGGATCAAGTGCACATTTAGACCCAAAGACTGACGGCTTGTTGATCGAGCTACCCAGAAAAGCCACTTTCGAAAAGAAAAATCTTGAGCGACCGGAAAACCTCGATCTGGTTAAAGCGGTAGTCGAAAAGCTAAACGGCAACTCATTGCCGTTAACATACATGTTGGGAACAACAGACACTACACCAACGCCACCTCCACCATCAAATGAAGACATCTATTACGACAGCTATGCATCCACTTACGAAGATTACGATAACGGCAGCACGCAAGACATCACACAGACCAACATCGCACAAGCCGGCACCGAAGATAACACAGACCGGCAAGACACACAGCCACCACCCCGGCAAGAGACACTTTCTTTCGAAAGCATCTTGTCCGCCACTTTTGGTGCGGATGTGACTATTGATAAAGTAGATCCAAACGATTAAAAATACTGAGAACAAGAGCAAGCAAGCCAATTGATAAAGTTAAGGAGAGGAAAACACATGGACATGAAAAAAATGATGCGCGAGGCGCAAAAAATGCAAGCAGAGATGGCAAAAGCACAAGATGAGATCGCACTGATGACGGTGGAAGGTACGGCCGGTGGTGGGGTAGTTAAGGTTGTTTGCACAGGCGACTTACAGATACAGTCTGTCACCTTAGACCCGGGCGCGATCGATCCGGAGGACGTTGAGATGCTGCAAGACCTTATCGTGGCTGCGACCAACGATGCGCTAAGACAAGCCCAAGATTTGGCAAACACTCGCATGAACGCCATTACAGGCGGCCTGGGACTTCCGTTCTAATTGCCATGGCACAGTCTCTGTCTATTCAAAAGCTACTGGATGAGTTTGAACGTCTGCCGGGCATAGGACCAAAATCCGCACAGCGTATAGTGTATTGGCTGCTCAACGCGCAACCAAATGATGCCAATCGTTTAGCGCAAGCCATCATTGAGGTCAAAGAAACGGTGCACTTTTGCAAGCAATGCTTTAATTATGCCGAAGATGACCTGTGTCAGTTTTGTAAGGATTCTGAGCGCGATGCCTCGCTAATCTGTGTTGTCTCTGAGCCCAGAGATGTTTTAGCGATCGAAAAGACCGGAGAATTCTCCGGTCTGTATCACGTATTGGGTGGCGCAATATCACCAATCGACGGCATAGGTCCTGATGATCTGACGATTAAAGATCTGTTGGGGCGTTTGGCAACAGACGAAGTAAAAGAAGTATTGTTGGCCACCAATCCAAACGTGGAAGGGGAGACCACAGCCATATATCTTTCAAAGATAATAAAACCTCTGGGTGTAAGGTGTACAAGGCTGGCAAGTGGACTTCCGGTAGGCGGAGACTTGGAATTTGCTGATGAGGTAACACTAGGGCGCGCGATAGAATCGAGACGTGAGCTCTAAGTGGGATAACAGGTGACGGAGAAGTGTTATCCTGCGCTACTAGAAAAACTTGAACTTATCCAGCGGGAAGAATCGCAAAACAACTTTTCCGCTCAACTGATCTTTATGGATAAACCCTATGTCTTCTGATCTGGAGTCACGACTCACCGTACGATTGTCGCCCAAGGCATAATAACTGTCTGACGGCACTGTCACTTCTCCGATTGGCCCACTTGTGAGTTCATCTTTAGTATAAGGCTCTTCCAAGGCCACACCGTTCCTAAAAACAGTTCCACCGGAAATCATAATCTTATCGCCCGGCAATCCGATCACACGCTTAACCAGCTTTTTGCGCTCACCGTCATCATCAACAATATCAAAAATGATGATGTCGTTATAAGCAGGTTCGCCAAACCAATAAGCTTTACTGGCGATGTAGAGAATGTCTTTTTCATTAAGCGTATTTTCCATCGAGTGTTCGTTAACAACTGTGGGTGAGAAAAATTGAAGCAAGATCGCAAATAAAGCCACAGCGATAGCGATATTTCTTAGCACCACAAAAAAAGTATGCTTTGAGCTGACTTCGATTCCGTCATCATCCAAAACATCTGCTTGAGCTTTTTTTCTAAATATCTTGTCTCTGAGGCTGCGCATTTTTGGCGCTTCAGACACCTTGCTATGTGTAGGTTGTTCCTCGCGAAGCTTTTTAAAATACTCCTCAAAAGACGGTTGTTTTTCAGGTGCGGAGCGGGTTGGTCGATCTTCAACCTCCGATACTTCCTCCACAGCTGCCTCTGTGAATCGTGCTTCGCTTTTAGTTTCGCTGATCGGCACAACTCCATAAGGTGAAGTTTCGGAAGGCATTACTCCTGCTGCATGTATTTCTACAGGCGGGACTGCCAAAGCAGGCACTTGTGTAGGCCGTTGAGCTTCTACAAAAATTGATACCGGTTGCATCGGGGCTACCTGTATAGCCGTTTTGGCCGTGTCAATATTACTTAAAGCAATGGGCTTGATAGCTTTGGTGGCTAAGTCTGCTTTGGCTGACACGACCGGTGTAGCGGCTTGTGTGGGTAAATCGGTCGCAGCACTTGTCGCAGCAATAACTGCCGGGGTGCTCACCTGCAACGCCCTCACCTGACTACTGTTAATACCAAGTTCCGGTGCAGGATGGGGGTCTCCTCGTGCCCCAAAAACACGTTCCGGATCATTTTTGGCTGCTAATACTCTGTCGTTTAGGGTCAAGGGAGCAGGTCTGTTTTGCATAGTAGCAGCCTGATTATTCGCAGACGTTTCATCTCGCAAAGCTGCGTTGACATGCAGATTTTGAAAATCAGATAGCTGCGAGTTTCCGGATACGTTTTGCATAATCTGTTTTTGTATCTGTTCGCGATTTAGTGTTTGCTCAAATACACGTTTTTGCAGCTCTTCGCGATCATACGCTGTGGCTTGCAAGTCTTTATACGTAACACCTCTAGGGGTTGTAGTCTCGGCAACATCGGGCATATCCACATAAACCACCAAAGGTGATTTGGCAGAACGCGAGGTATTAACAACCACGTCGTTGTCAGATATCTCCGGCTGCGAGCTTGCTTTTGCTATGCTTTTGGGTCTTTGGGTTCCATCAGCAAAGTACATTTTATTAGGTTCGTCTTTTTCGTTACCAATAAAGAGATCGTCTGGTGCCACTGTGTTTTACCTTACTATTTTAATAAGTCTGTATAATATTAGTATAAACTACACTGTTATAGTGTATCACCAACCGCAAACATGCTGTTTTTCGCTTCTTTTTCGACATTGTGACTGTATGCAATGCTGATTGTAGGATAAAATGTTATACAGGAAAGTCTACAAAGACTTTCGGCTATGCTATAAATAGAGCTGTATTTTGTAATGGTAATAAGTCGAACCAGGAATGCCATATGGATGAAAAAACGAATTTAACACCGGGTACTTCAGCTGATCGTGATGGGGACACGAATAACGACCAGAGCGGCACATCTGCCGGTTCTTCAACCTCTTCACAAGCACAAAAGGGCTTTGTGCCTATGAATCTTATTGATGATCTTTGGCCGGATAGTGAAGAGACCCTGGTGTCTCAAGGTAAAGTTGCTATGGCCGAGTTATTTGACGCAGAGACAGAAAGCAACGTAACACCGATTTCTGCCGCAGATTTGGTATCTGCACCAGCTCCGGATCCGAGTGCTCGAGTTGAGCCCACAGGATTTAGAAGTGTTTCTGATTTTGAGCAAGAGTTTAAAGACTATGGCTCAATCGGAAGCGAAGACGCTTCTAAGACCGGTGATACGGTCGTCGTTGGGAAATCTGACGTTGCAGAAAAAGTCCCGGCATCCTCCACATTAGAAACAAAAAGCTCCGAGCAAGTCAAAGAGATGCCTCCAACGCCGCCACCGGCAATTGCGGCACCAACCGTTATTGGATCTGTCGAAGACGAGCCGGTAATTGATGAGTCCGCAAGCGTGCAAACTACCGCTACTGAGAGTCTGTTTGTATACAACACCGATGATGGTGCCACGATTGTTGAAGAGACCGTCTCCATAAGCTCTACAATAACCGAGCCAACACCTCAAAGTGATCCATTTGAGGAGGTGGCTACCATTGCGCCTACATCTGACGCTACTGTAAGCCCGGTTGAGCCAACACCCCAGCCTGCTCCAAGCACAACTACAAGTTCAGCTGTAGCTGATTTTCTTAGAGGCGCTGATGAGTCAGTGCCAAGCACACCGGTTGCTGCTGACGAGAGCGCTGTAGCTGTTGATGCTTCCGGCATTGCCATAACCGGAGAGCTTGCACCTGTTGTGGCTCCACAGCCGACTCAAGTTGAAGAGTCTCCGGTTCCAACCGCAATTGCTGAGCAAGCCGAGGCCGAAGCTCGTGAGATCAACGAGCGAAAACTGGCTATGGCAAGGGCACAAATGGCGGCTGCTCAAGGCGACGGTGTATATGAAACTGCGAGCGAGCAGCCCACTGATGCACCGGAGGAACCCATTGAACAAGGCATTTCGGTAATAACAAGAGAAGCTACAGTCCTTGGCGATATCATTACGCAAGGACATATAGATATAGTGGGGCGCGTGAAGGGAAATATCGACGCCAAAGGTGACGTTGCTATCCATGGCATCGTCAGAGGTGACGTTGGTGGGTCTAAGATCGGCCTTTATGATTGTCGTGTTAAGGGCAATCTGGATGCTGCTCTTGGTGTCATCGTGGACGAAAGTTCGATTATCGGTGGTGACGTTAAGACCAAGAACATCATTTTTGATGGTAAGGTAAAAGGGAACATCGACGCGGAGAATGTCGTTGTCTTGAGAAGCCACTCATTGACATTGGGTGATGTGACTGCAGCGTCGCTGGCAGTTGAGCCCGGAGCGATTCTCAACGGCACCGTAAGAACTCTCGTGGGTGGAGATTTGGAAGCACCTTTCGAAGAAGTTATGTAGATAGCGGTGCATCCATAAGAGGTTTTTGTGGCTGAGTTTAATAATTCTCACAAAGCGGGACGAGACAACCTGACGTCTGGACTGTTTGGCTCGGATGCGTTTTCGTTTAACGTATTTGATAATGCCGACGATAACGTGCAGGCAACTATCTCAGATTTGCTAACCAGCTTTAAATCCGACATAGAATTGGATTTTGATGGCCGGTCGGCAGTTGTTAATGCGCCAATAATCAAAGATGTGCCTATCATTCAGCCGCCAACTCGCTCTGAGCTGGCTTTGGATCCAACAATTGATCCGCCAAAAATTGCCACTCCGTACCCATCTCCGGTAGATACGAGTTCGCCCTCAAAGCCTGCGTCCAAAGTTGAGTTCAAGAATATGCCGCCTGTATCAACGCGCATTATTGATCCAAACTCCGATTCTACTTCGGCTAGCAGCAAAGGGTCGTCACCAAAGAAATCCGGTCATTCCGGATTAGTGCCTGCTCCAAGCTTTAATCTGACATCAAGACGTTATGATGATGCGCCGATCTCAGCATCAGCCACAGCAATATTTGGCCCGGAAACATATGCATACCCACCTGATATCGAGTTGATACAGGGAACAGAACATATGATCTGGCCAAATGATGCTCTGAGTGCGCCTTACACGATTGAAGAGCAGTTTGATATAAAGTCCACATCAGATGTGATGGCTGGGGCTGATAGTGCTGTGCAATTAGGGGAAGCGGAGATAAAAACTGCCCTTAGACCTGAACCCACATCGTATTCCGCGCCTTTAGAAGAAGTAGTTAGTGACTTTCCGTCTATCGCGCCTCCGGCTGCTATGCCCGAGCCCGAGCCACTACCTGTACCCGAAGAAGAGCCAAAACCTGATCCGGCACCGTTTTTTGCCCCGGAAGCAGATCTCATTGATTCTGTTACCCCATCATTGGCATCTCCCGCTCCAATGCCCGAACCCGAGCCGCTGCCGGTACCTGAAGAAACACCAAAACCGCAACCGGCTCCGTTTTTTGCCCCGGATGTAAGTGCTGTGGTTTCAGAGGTTCCATCAGTTCCTGCGCCCGGCACTATGCCCGAGCCCGAGCCTTTGCCGGAGCCTGAGCCGCAACGAAGACCCGAGCCGGCACCGTTCTTTGCGCCTTCGGCTGACGCTGTGGCTGAAGGAAGGCCATCTATTGCTGCACCTGCTGCGATGCCCGAGCCCGAGCCTCTGCCTAAGCCGCAGCCGGCACCATTTTTTACACCGGAGGCTGCACCTGTTGGTGAGAAGTCGCCATCGTTGTCTGCGCCCGGTCCTATGCCGGAACCCGAACCGCTGCCAAAACCGCAAGCTGCTCCATTCTTTACACCAAAAGCAAGTAATGAAGACGAAACTCCTTTGATNNGAGCCGCTACCAAGACCGGAGCCTGAACCGTTTTATGCACCAACAGTAATTGATACAGAAGAGAAGCCTTCGATTCCGGCTCCCAGCCCGATGCCGGAACCCCAGCCTCTGCCAAAACCTGATCCCGAGCCATTTTATGCGCCGGTAATAAGCGATGTAGAAGAAAAACCATCAATTCCGGCTCCCAGTCCGATGCCGGAACCCGAGCCGCTACCAAAACCGGAGCCGGAACCTGTTTCGCAACCGGAACCGCTGGAACCGAAACCTGTATCGGAACCCGAAACTACCCCGGAACCGGAACCTGCTCCACCGATTTCAGCACCGGCACCATTACCCGAGCTGGTAACAGCCCATGAGCCAACACCAATATCGGAGCCGACAACACTGCCGGAGCCG
>DBCW01000139.1:7425-15328 GCA_002293265.1 Eggerthellales bacterium UBA948 | reverse complement strand
GTAATACCTTCGGGTGCCATGCCGGACATCGCGTCTCAGCCCCAACATGTCGTTGAGTCAGCACCTGAGTTGCAGCCGATAGTTATACCGGAAACTACCGAAATACCACAGGCTATTGCGGAGTCAAGAGTCGATACAAGCGCGCACTTAACCACGCCCCGGGTAGAAGAATCAGATATTGAGTCTCAGCTAAGGTTGGAGTTTGCTTCAAAAATTGCACGCGAGATTGAGCCTGCACCAAGCATAACTCCACTATCTGTCACATCGGATTTTGCACACCAGGCAAGATCTCTCGATCATTTTACTGCCGTGCAAGATCAGGGTTTTAAACACAACGCTATGGCAGATAGCACTGCGCCGGTTTTACCTGAGCTCAAACAAGAATCAGTAGTAAAAACAGTTGCCGAACCAATACTTGCTCCGGCTCCGGAACCAGACCGTTCTTTTGCAGCAGCAGTCCAAAGAGCTGCAGCTACAATTAGTGAGGATCATAAGCTGCAGGGTACAGAAACTGGATTTACCGGGCTTAGGTCAGAGCCGGAACCGGTTAAGAGTCCTGAATTCAGGCCTGCCGAGCCCTTCATTAAAACCCCATTGGTAGAGGTGACAACTCCGCCGCAGGCAGATGTTGTAACTTCACGCATTGGCGAGCATAAAACGGAGGCTCCTGCTGCATTTGCGCACGATCTTTTTGACGGCGAGGATAAGTTTGATATCGACGAAAGTGACCTGGAGTTAGTAGAGCCAATTTCAGACTGGAAGTCTTCAAGGCAAAACATTCCCCTGCCACTGGATAGACCACTGCCACGCATCGAGTCAGATAGCAAACCGGTAGTAAACCCTATGACTCCGGTAACAAATGTCTCGCAAACAGGGCTTTATGACTATAGCATGTCAGATGATTTAAATAAGCCTATAAAAGTTACCGGCTTTCCGGATCGCCATCAGGCGGAGAAAAGAGCTGTATTTTCGGTTCCATTGGAGAGGACCATCCAAGAGGATCAAAAAACGGCTGCCCATTTTGCGCAAGAGGTGAAGGCGNNGTCACACATTCGGCAGAGATTACCGCCGAGATGGCACCGGTCGAAGCAACTGTGACACATGTCGTCGGCGCTACGCCCTCTTTAAACGCACAACAGTCTTCGCCAAGTGTGGCTTTAGCACAACCGGCGCAAGTTGTTCAAGAAAAGAGTGCTCATACGGTTAATCCATTGATTACAGACAGCGGTCTTGATATAGATGACTCGGATGATTATCTCGAAGAAGAAGGTGAGCGTAAGCCAAGGATCAGGAGCGTGTGGTTTATTCTGGCGCTTCTTGCTGTCATGATTCTGCAAATGCTCATAGTCAGCTTTTTTGTAAACGCAGGCTTTTTAGGCTAACAACACAAGAGTGCTTGTTTAATATTTGGTATTGTTCAGAATGCGGAAAGAGGGGAGTAAGAAATAAAGCAACAACACAACAGGGCGTGTAAGTGAGGCTTTGAAGTCTAGTCCATGTAGATTCAAAGTTTGTAGGCATTTTATTTCGTGTACTGTTGTGATTCATGAGTCGTACTAACAGATAAATCGTTTATTAAACGAAAGGGAGGAACAGAAAAGTGAAAAAAGCAGTAAGAGTACTATTTGCAGCATTACTTTCAGTTTCGGTATTGGGGATTTTGGCAGGTTGTGGTGGTGCTTCAGCCGAAGAGACCATCAAGAGCATCTCAATGACACAACAAAAAACAAGCAATGTTACCCAAGACAATTACTCAGTTAACCTTACATACACAACTACTCAGTGGATGGAACTTTCTGATGAAAAGAAAGCCGAAGTGGCAAATCTGGGATATGAAAAAGCTGTAGAGAAGCTTGAGGCTAACTCATCCAGCAACTTTAACATTTTGGGAATGACCTCAACAGGTGAGGACGGAAGTTCTAGTCAGGTTATCTTTATGCTCAACCATGAAACATCTAAGCTTGCGGTATATAGTGGCGAGAGTACCGATGGCAAGCCAAATCTGGTACGTGAGCTTGACGTTAAATATCCTCTAAGCTAAGTAAGTGCCGATTAATTCGGATTTTAAAGAGGCTGTATCAAAAGTATAGGCGCAACCCGGATTGTCATTCTCGCGTAGGCGGTAATCCATAATAAACACTTAGTACTATGTGAAATATTATAGGAATCTTTGCACCCGAGGGCTTTTGATACAGCCTCTTTGTTCGTATACTAAGTGTGGCTCGTGGAACCTTGAGACTGCAGAAGAGGCAGCGTTTGCAAAGAAAAAATATCCGCATACTCTTAGTCGGAATACTGATAATCATTGCTTTGGCAGTCATACTGATACGCGGCGATCAGCTGGTAGAATTATTCCAAACTATGCAAACGGGAAGCATTATCCCGCTGATGTTGGCAATTCTGTTTCAATTTGGCAAGTACATCAGCCAGTCTTTTGCCTACGCGGCTTCATTTAGAACCGTTGGCGAACTGTCGCTTAAGCCAAGAGAGCTGTTGCCACTTGTATTTAGCTCTTACTTCATCAATGTTGTGGCACCTTCATTTAATACAGCCGGTGTTATGCTGGTGATAGACAGTGCAAGAAAGCGTGGCGTTCCTACAGGTAGAGCCACAAGTGCTGTACTCTTGATGCAGATAACAGTAATTACCGGATTCATAGTGATCATGGTCATAGGGTTCTTTATCCTCCAGTTGGCGAGGCAACTATCAGCCATATATTTCTTACTCGGCTTAGTTGTGGTGTTTATCGTTGGTGCCATGGTCTCAGTTATTTACATTGGAAACAAAACTCCTGATGCTCTGGTGGCATTTCTTACACCGATTGAAAAGCTGGTGAATCGTCTCTCTAAACGCTTTAGAAAAGGAAAAGAAATCGTACCCTGGGCAGAAAACATGACCAAATCATTTTCTGAAGCAGGCGGTCAGATTCGTAAGAATCCCTTGCAGGCAACAAAGGCTTTTGGATTTTCTGTACTTGCATCTACCTGTGAGCTTGTTTGTTTTTGCTTGGTAGGAATAGCGTTCGGCTTAACATCCCCGTCGATTCTCATTGGCGGCTACGTAGTGGCTACGTTGTTTTCTTGGGTGGCGATTACTCCGCAAGGAGTAGGAGTTGCCGAGGCGATGATCATAGTTGCTCTTGCCGCTTCAGGTCTTAGCACGACCATGGCAACTGCCATAGCGATCGTATATCGTGGCGTGGTATTTTGGATGCCATTTGCCATAGGCTCGATAGTGATCCATTCTCTGCAAAGATCCAAAACAAACTAAAGCAGAATCTGATGTGCAAGCAACTAATCAGCGCTTACCAGGAAATGACAAAACGGTAATCGGTAGTTTATGAATTATCTTCACATGTAAATCAGCACTCATTTTATGGTATCCTCATCTAATTCAAATGCTTCCCCGACAGGAATCCCCCTGTCGAATGATAGCTAAAGTTAACAGGGAGGTTAACATGGGTAAATTAGGTAGTTTTCTTCTTGGTGGTATAGTCGGAGCCGGTCTGGCCTTGCTGTTTGCTCCTCGCTCAGGCGAAGAAACACGTGCTTTAGTTGCTGATAAAGCCGATGAGTACTGGGGCAAAGGACAAGACATTTATGGTCAGGGCAAGGCACGTATTGCTGAGGTTCAACCGGTCATTGCTCAAAAAGGCGATGAGCTGCGTGAGAAGATCGACAACGCACGCACTTTGATCGCTGATCAGGTTGCAAAAAATGCCGCAAGTGCTCGAGAAGTGATTAGCGAAAAAGTACCTGCTGCGTCAGAAAAAATCAATCAAGCTGCTGATGTTGTGCGCGGACATATCGATAATGCTGCGGCAAAAGTAAAAGAGATCGCAACATCTCGCGGTGGCGCCAAAGAAGATGAGGTCGCTGCCACTGCTGGTGCGACTGCTGATGCTGCCGCAGCGCAACCGGCTGTTGTAGTTGATAAGGTAGCGGATGCCGTGGAGGGTGTAGTAGGCTCACAAAAAGCTTAGAGAGGCTGATAAAAATAGCTACACGTAATACTGACGAGTTCAGCGGACTGCGCGTTATTGGCGGTAAAAGCGGACGAAAACGTATAGGCAAAGTTTTAAGAGCAGTTTTTAGCCCTGGTGACTATCGTTACCAGGGCTTGATAATAGGTCGTCCTGACTTTCTATTTATGTTCAAGCGCAAAGATCGGTTTTTAGCATTTGATGCCTATAAGATTGAAGACGGCAGAGTTGTTGCCACCATAGATCGTGATTCCTGGGATGGTTTAGCTTGTAAACGCATAGGCATAAACTGGGATGAGTGCTTGATACTTGAGGGAATGGTCGTGGTAACAAGATCCGGCAAAAAGCTGGGAACGGTCAATTCGATAGATTTTGACAAAAGCACACGCAAAGCTTCGGAGCTAAAGGTGACCGAAGGAGCAACATCTAAGGCGATAATCGGTTCAACGAATATTCCTCTAGATTTGATAGTTGGTTATAAAGATGGTGCATTAGTTGCCGAGCCGCCGGCAGCCAAGATAAAGGCTGAAGGTGGGTTAGCTGCAAAGGCCGGAGAACAGACGGCGATCGCAACACATGCCATCAAGGAAAAGACTAAGGACGTGCGTGCGGCGGCAGGCAACCTCGGCAAAAAAGCGAGCCAAAGTGCCGGCAAGGCAGTGGATAGCGGCTCAAAGGCGCTTGGAAAACAGCTAGGCAAAACCAAAGGCATGTTCAAAGCCTTTAAGGATGAGTATAAAAAAGGATCGTCCGGTAAGTAGTGTCTCTAGTCTAGGAGTCGTCTTCTGCGTCCTCGTCTGCGCTATCTTCATCATCTACCCTGTTGCCACGTCTATTGGTGTCGGGGAAAAGGCTGCGAGTTCTTATTTCATAAATTACCGCAACTAATACAAAAAGTAAGAAAAGACTGCCGAGCACAGTCGCAAGACCAAGTTGTGTTGTTGAAAGCCAATCTATTATCTCTAACATATTCACTCCTTTTTTTATACATTATACTATTCAAGACAGTTAGGAAGTGCCAATTAATTGCTCGTATGTCAGATAATATTTCAAAAATGTGGTGCTTCCCCCATTAAGGAGACCTAAATGCTGGATGCTAAACTAGTACGTGAAAAAACTGAAGAAGTAGACGCGGCTATGGCCAATCGTAATTCGTCTTGGGATCGCGATGGGTTGCTTGCTATTGAATCTAAGCGACGTGCGATCATAACCCAGCTGGAGACGCTGCAAGCCGAGCGCAATACAGCATCAAAAGAGATTGGCACTTTGATGCGCGAGGCAAGCGACAAAGACGCTGCCGCTGCGAGCGTAGACGCTATTAAAGCCAAGGTTCGTGACATAAATGTGCAGATAGAGGGGTTGGAGCAAGACAAATTAAGTGCTGAGCAAGCTTTTAATGAGCTGATGTTGGCGTTGCCTAATATTCCCAGCGACGGTACGCCTGTTGGCAAGGATGAAGACGACAACGTTGAAATACGTCGTTGGGGAACTCCACGCGATTTTGACTTTGAGGCGCAGGCGCATTGGGATATCGGGCCGTCATTGGGGATCATCGATTTTGAGCGTGCGGTTAAGTTGGCTAAGTCGCGCTTTATTTTGCTTGGTGGACTGGGGGCTCGCCTGGAGCGCGCGATCATCAACTTTATGGCGGACACGCATAGCGACCGTGGTTACAAAGAGTGGTGGTGTCCGGTGATTGGCAACGCTGACACTTTGAGAGGCACGGGGCAGCTGCCCAAGTTTGAAGACGATCAGTTTAAAACAACGGATGGGTATTATCTTATCCCCACCGCCGAGACCATGCTCACAAATATTCATCGCGATGAAGTTATCGACGTAACCGATCTACCGTTGCATTACTGCGCTTATACGCCATGTTTTCGCCGTGAGGCCGGAAGCGCCGGACGCGATACGCGTGGGCTTATTCGCGTACACCAGTTTGATAAGGTGGAGATGGTAAAATATGCAACCCCTGAGACTTCTTACGATGAGTTGGAATCGATGGTGGTCGATGCGGAGAACATCTTGCAGTTATTGGGCTTGCCGTATCGTGTTATCGAGCTTTGCACCGGCGACCTTGGTTTTTCGGCAGCAAAGACCTACGATTTGGAAGTTTGGCTGCCGTCCTATAATGGCTACAAAGAGATTTCGTCTTGCTCAAACTGCACCGATTTTCAGGCGCGTAGAGCAAACATCAAATATAAAGATGCCGAACAGTTTAAAGGTTCCAAGCTGGTACATACATTAAATGGCTCCGGACTTGCTGTGGGTCGTACAATGGCTGCGATACTTGAAAACTACCAGCAAGCCGACGGCAGCGTAGTGGTGCCCGAGGTCTTAGTGCCTTACATGGGTGGCGTTAAGCTCATCACAAAGGATTAATCTATTTTGTTAGCTATTTGGAAAGGCAAGTAAGTTGCAGATCACACCGCAGGAGGTTTCCCAGACACTGGCTATGGTGTCCAAACAAAACCTTGACATTCGTACAATTACCTTAGGGCTTTCGATCCGCGATTGTGGGCATGAAGACGTGGACGTTTGTGCACGTAAGGTCTATGATCGTCTGACGAAGGCGGCTGAAAATCTAGTGCCCACTGCCGATCAATTAGCGCGCGAATACGGTATTCCAATTGCCAATAAGCGTATCTCGGTAACCCCGGTGGCCGAAGTGTGCGCAGCTGTAAAAACTGCCGATCTGTCGCCGGTGGCGGTTGCGTTAGACAGGGCTGCTGCTGAGGTTGGTGTGGACTTTGTCGGTGGCTTTTCTGCTCTGGTACAAAAAGGCTGTTCTAAGACCGACCACAAACTCATGGACTCGATCCCACGAGCACTCGCAGATACGCAACGTGTTTGCTCCAGTGTAAATGTGGCTTCTACGCGCGCCGGCATCAATATGGATGCCGTGCTTAAGATGTCGCGCATAATTCGAGAAGCTGCAGAACTTACGGCTGATCGTGACTCGATAGCCTGCGCCAAGCTGGTAGTTTTTGCAAATGCAGTGGAGGATAATCCCTTTATGGCCGGCGCTTTTCATGGTAGCGGCGAGGCAGAAGCGGTAGTAAACGTTGGCGTTTCCGGTCCCGGCGTTATGCAAGCCGTTTTGGCCGATCTACCTAAAGACGCCGATCTTACAACCGTAGCTGAAGCCATCAAGGCCACTGCTTTTAGGATAACGCGTGCCGGCGAGTTGATTGCTCGCGAGGCCTCACGTCGTCTTGGCGTGCAAATGGGCATACTCGACCTATCACTTGCACCAACTCCGGCAGAAGGCGATTCAGTTGCGCAGATACTTGAAGCCATCGGTGTTGGAGTATGCGGAGGACCGGGAACAACAGCCGCTTTAGCGCTGCTCAACGATGCAGTCAAAAAAGGCGGCGTAATGGCATCGTCCTCTGTTGGTGGCTTGTCGGGCGCTTTTATCCCAGTGAGTGAAGATGCCGGCATGATTGCTGCCGTCAATCAGGGTGCATTGAGTTTGGAGAAGCTGGAGGCTATGACCTGCGTATGCTCCGTTGGTCTGGATATGATAGCCGTGCCGGGCGACACCACCATTGAGACAATCGCCGGTGTAATTGCAGACGAAATGGCGATAGGCGTCATCAACAACAAGACCACAGCCGTGCGACTAATCCCGGCAATAGGCAAAAGCGTAGGTGACAGTTTGGAGTTTGGCGGACTACTGGGAACTGCCCCAATAATGCCTGTAAACGGCTTTGCCGGAACAGTATTCGCCCACAGAGGCGGCCGTTTCCCGGCACCACTCAACAGTCTGAAGAACTAAACCGACGCTTCCTGCTAAATTAGTGTTTAACGGCGCGTTGTTTCATGTCATTCCCGCACACACTGTCACTATCACTATCTTTTGTCATTCCCGCGAAGGCGGGAATCCATTGTTGCGGCTATTGCGAGGTGGATTCCCGC
>DBCW01000139.1:0-7420 GCA_002293265.1 Eggerthellales bacterium UBA948 | reverse complement strand
GCGGAATGACACAACTGCCATAAACACTAATTTAGGCATCAGCTAATTGATGAAATAAGAATAACATGATACTCTATAAAATTAGATAGAAATCTAATAGCTAAGGGAGTTGTCATGTTGCGCTTGTTTAAAAACCACAAACCGCTTTTTGCATTCACCATGTTTTTGGGTCTTATTGGCTCTGCTTTATCAATTGCCGCAGCTTTCATTTTGGAGCGGATACTCAACTCGGTAGTGGATGGGAATTGGGAAGTATTTACCACCATGATATGGGTTGTGGTGGGTTACGTCCTAATAACCTTTGTGGTGGTTGCCGCCAGCGCTACAGCAGAAAAGAAGCTCATTGTAAGTGCCATCCAAGATCTGAGGGCAAACATCCACAAGGGCATAATGTCGCGTGATGTTGAACAGTATCGAAAAACTAACTCCGCAGATTATCTATCCGCGCTCACAAACGACATCAAGATCATCGAAGAGAACATCCTGATACCACTGCTCAATACCATTCAATATGCCATCGTGTTTGTTTTAGCGGCTGTGGCGCTTTTTGTTTACAGTCCGATAATTGGCGGCATTATGCTGGTATTTTTAGTACTTATGTATTTAATTCCGGCAAGTTTAGGGGCACCTATTGGCAAACGTCAAGAGGCTTACTCTGCCGGACTATCGCTGTTTACGTTAAAGCTAAAAGATCAGTTCATGGGTTATGAGGTCATCAGATCTTTTCGTTTATCAGATCAGGTAAAGCAGACCTTTTTTGCGCAAAACAAAACATTGGCAGAAAGTAAGTATGGTGTCGACAAGCTGCTGGCTTTGAGTGAGGGAATAGGTCAGGTAATTGGCGCCGGTTCTCAGCTGGCAACAATGCTTATTGCCGGTTACCTGGTTTTGAATGGGCAGATGACTGCCGGTGCACTGCTGGCAATTTTGCAGCTTTCCGGCGCTTTTGTGGCACCGGTTGGTGTAATCATGCAAAGCATTCCTATGATACAAGGTGCAAAACCGGTTATGGATAGACTAAATGAATTGAGCTCATCAATACCATCAGAGTTTAATGGAACAATAGAGCCGCAATTTGAAAACAAAATAAGCTTCGATGGGGTTAGCTTTGGCTACCACGATGATCATCTGGTGCTTGATCGGCTGAGTGTGGGTTTCGAGCGAGGCAAAAAGTACGTTATCGCCGGAGCAAGCGGTTGCGGAAAAAGTACAATCATCAGGCTTCTTGGCGCTGAGTACAGTAACTACAGCGGAACAATTTGTGTAGACGGTGATGAGCTGCACAATCTCGATATAGATAAGTTGCTCACTAAGATTGCTACCATCCATCAGGGTATATACATGTTTGACGAGAGTATTAAAAGCAACATCGATCTGCATCGCAATTATTCAGAAGCTGAGTGGAATAGAGCATTGAAGCTTAGCGGCGTTGATAGGTTTTTAGATCAGACCGAAGACGGCATCAATTCGCTGGTAGGCGAGGGGGGAGCTAACCTATCCGGTGGGCAGCGTCAACGTATTGCCGTAGCTAGGGCTCTTATCGAGAGAAAACCGATACTCATCCTTGATGAGGGAACCAGCGCTGTGGATGTCCAGACTGCTTACGACATTGAAAACGCCCTGCTGGATATCGAAGACTTGACCATTATCACCATAACCCACAACTTTAGACCGGAGCTGCTACGTCGCTACGATGCCATTTTGTTTATGGAGCAAGGACGTGTTGTTGAGGCGGGGTCATACGATAAGCTAATCGATAGCGGAGGACACTTTGTTAAGTTCCAGCAAATTAAAGCTGATGTAGCTGAGAATTGACAAATATTTTCAACGTCTAAGTTGCACTACCTATTAATGCTGTGATTCAATTGGTGTTTACCATGCATGACTAGTGAGGATGTCACCATGAAATACCAATTGGATCCACATTTTGAAACGCTCATTTTGGTGCTTTCGTCGGAGTGGACCAAAGAAACAAAAAAAGAGATCATCAAAGCCTTTGATGAAATAGGCATAAACGGTGTGGCGTTCTACAAACTGCATCTTCCTGTTGTTGAGCGGTATTACGCAGCCTTTCAAAGCAAGTACGATGATGTCAAGGGTGCGATGGATTTTAGCGATATAAGCGATGAGGCTTTTCTAACACTGATCAACGTTTTTACCGATCACCCTCAATGGCTCAAAAGCATCAAAGGCCTATCCGACCTTAAGGCTTTAAAGGCGATCCGCAAATCGATCTTAGAGTTTTTTGAAGAAGAAGCCGAGGATACAGGACAAGACATCGTAGCTCTACTTGAGACGAGTGAGTTTTCTGATAAAGCAAAATGGCAAATAGTGGCACTATTGCAGCAGCCCAAACAACGCTTGACACATATCGCTGAGGCTGTGCAAAAAAACCTTGCCGCATTCAAGTACGCTCACTTAGAACTTGAACTTGAGATAAATGCACTGATCAAAGAGATGGAAGCTAGGTTAGAGAACGATAGTCCTGAAAGCTTGCTTCGACTGCCGGACAAATTTAGCCCAAGTGCAAAGATTATACCTACTCTAGCCATGCCATGTGCGATTGCAGTTGCTGATGATATTTGTCTTTGTGGATTATTGATACCTAAGATATTTACAGCTGATAGCAATGAACTTACAAAATCGGAGGCGATCTTTGCCGCAAAAGCTCTTGCGGATTCCAGTAAGCTAGAAATCCTGCTGGCTCTAAAAGACAAGAGCCTATACAATCTAGAGATCGCCCAGCTGCTAAACATCACCCCAGCAACAACCTCGCACCACATGGGCATGTTGCTGGGCGCAAGGTTCGTAGACGCAACAAAAAAAGACGGTAAGATGTACTACAGTCTGGCTCCGGATGGGCTAAAGCGTTTTGCAGATTGGATAACCGGTAATTTTAAAACGTAGGGTGTGAAGATCGTCTAAAATGACTACGCATGTTGCTGCCATACTAGCTGCTTTTTTGCTAACTCGGCAACATCTTTCTTCTCGTTTGTGATTTCCGGCTGTGTTTTTGAACTTATGGTCTCAGCCTGTTTATTGTTGCAGGCGGTCAAGATAAAGCAATGAGCAAGTGTTGTTGCAAAGGCTATTATTTTAACCGGGGCATTACCGCTTCTTATGGTTTTAATCATGTTCTTTCTCCATACAGTGCCTGAAAGTCTCGTTCTGTCACCCTCGCAATCCATTCTGCCACCCCTTCAACCCCCGCAATCCCCTCTGTCATTCCCGCAAAGGCGGGAATCTAGTTTTACGTAAGCAATAACGGCTCATTATGGATTCCCGCTTTAGCGGGAATGACAATCTGGCGTGTGTGCATAGACTTATGACAGTCTAGTCACTTCGTGTCTGCAGTTACATGGCTTAATTCTCCACCGACATATCTGTGCCAATGTCGCTAAGATGCCATGGTATTTTGTAGCTCTTCAAGTGTTGAGTCTTGCTTGAAGAATCTGTGATCTTAAGATAGTAGTTACAAGAGCCAACCTTCTTGTTGTACAGTGTGAAGATGAGCGATATGGGCACGGTTTCTCCTGCTTTAACAGTGCGCTTAAAGACCTTAGACATTTTTTTGTTACTGCCGCTACGCAAATCGTGCTCTATGGTATATGTTCCGGCTTTGCTAAATTTTAAGGTGGTCTCAACAAAGGCAAGACGTTTCGACGAATCGCCCCAGTCTGTAGCCTTTCTGTACGTTGAACCTTTAGCTATCGTGACATTGGGCGGCACTTGTTTTTTTGCCCATTTGGCGTACAGTGTCATGTTGACATATACCAGCTTGCCCTCTGCAGATATGGAGTCGGCGCTATTGAGATACCATCCGGCAAATACAAATTTTTTTTAGTGGGTTTCTTTGACGGGAGTGGGATTGCTGAATCGTACTTACCTTTGAGGGAAGATATCTTACTGCCGCCTTTGGAGTTAAAGGTTATTGTGTAGGAGTTTGCTAGCGCTGTGAGTGGAAGGACGGTAAACATGAGACATATCGTCAATAAAAAGAAAAGCACTCTGTCTGTTAGTTTTGCCTTTATGAGCACACAATCCCTTCGGTATTTTTTCACGCGCAACCTATACTAAGCGGTTTACATATGCAAAACACGAAGGTGTCAAAATTAATGCTTCAGCTGTTATTCCTGCTCAAATACGTATCCTTCAAAGCGTTGTGTAGCGATCGTGTAACCTGAGCCATTTAACTTCTTGCGTATCCGCAAAATTGCACTCTTAAAGCCTGCCTATCATTTATGAGCGGAGCTTTCCATACTTTTTCATAACTACTCCCATATCATCTAATACCTCCATGACGGTTTGCACATTAACCGAGATTACTGTCAGCGGTGTGCGCATCTCATGCGATGCATTTGAGAGGAACTCAGATTTTCTTTGACTGATCTCAGCGAGCACAGCATTTTGCTCGTCAAGTTTTTTCTGCTGCTGATTGTATAGGCGAAAGTGAATAAATAAGCATATTCCCAAGACGATACTGACTGTAACTATACCTATAATAGTGTCAATCAAAACTTCCTGTTCTTGTTCAAATGAGATCACCCACTCAGGATTATGATAGGCGACAATGCAGAGAGATGCATATAGTAAAATTTCTATAGTTGAAAGAATTATTGCTCTTTTACCCTCAAGCATAAAGATAGTAAACACAACAGCAAACACAAAAAACGATGGCATACCATCATGATATCCACCTGATGTAAAAAATAGAATGGGGAAGATGCCTATAAAAATGAAGACAATCGTGAGGAAGTAACAAAGCTGATAGCGCCCGGTTCGCACAGAAAACATCAAGATGGTAAAAGACAGGGCAGCGGCGAGAAAGTTCATGGCGATGTTAAACAAATCGGCATTATTTAGCACAGCCACTATACCGGTGCTAAAACTGATCAGTGTTCCGCCTATGGCAAGTACGTGAAACAGCCTAACACGAAAATCTAGCTGCTCAGAAAAGAACAAGTTAATTAACTGACGCATCGGTGAAGTACGTTTTTCGCCCACGTTAGACATAACGCCAGACTTCCTTTTGTGGGGTAACGCTAGGTTGTTCGCCACGTCCGCCTTGTTCTTCAGACGATTTCTGCGACGTAGTCTCTTGAGGCGCAGGTGTTTCTGTCGGTGCCGAAGTGTCTTTGAGATCAGATATTCTTTGCTGTGCTGATGAAGTTTGTGCACTCTTATTGTCTTGATTGTTGCAACCACCAAGCGTAACCATCAGAATTGTGACCATGATGACAAGTACTGCTCTGTTCATGCTGACCTCCCTATACACGCACCATACAGAGGACTTTGATGCGTTATGTTATGCAAAAAATACCCCACTTTTCTCACCAATACTAAGCTAATTGCATATACAATGAGCGAAAGTGTCAGGATTAACACCTTTACTACGTGGCGCGTAGTTGCGCTTCTCTTGGCGGTGGCTCCTGCAGACAAAATAATATCGATAAATAGTGTCCATACTTTGGGAGGTCAAATTATGATTATTGATTTTAGCCAAATAGAAGAAGCTGTATTGAAGAATTTTCGCGGTGGAGAAAAAGATACTAACTCAAAAGCATTTACTGACGATTTAAATAACCGAATTATGTACAATCGCTTGGAGTCCGGAGCCTCAATCGGATTTCATAAACATGAAAATGACAGCGAAATTGTCTACATCGTAAAGGGATGCGGAAAAGCAATCTATGATGATGAGCATAAAGATATTCAGGCAGGAGTTTGCCACTACTGCCCAAAAGGACACTCTCACAGTCTGATAAACAACAGCAACCAAGACCTAGAGTTTTTTGCCGTCATAGTGCAGCAATAGCATTCGAGGGTAAAACCTATTCAGAAAATGAAGAAAACCCCTGCTCAGAAAGGTTTTTCGGACACCGTGTGGTTGTGGTTGCCTTATAGGATCTCCAGGGTTTCTCTGAGCGTTCAGATTGGCTTGAAAAGCATGACTCGACTGAGGTAAGCGCACTTAAGTGCGTGTCCGAAGGCGAGGAATGCTTTGAATGCCAAGATGAACGCTCAGAGGAAGCCTGGTAGTAATGGTCTTATAGGATTTCTACAAAACAGCAGTTCAAGACAACCTCGCACTGACACCGCGTGGTGTTTGCACAAAAAAGAAAGCGACTTGCAATCAGTCTTCGGCGCTGCCCAGGTGATCATTTGCACCCTCTTCATCAATTTCATCCATGTCTATTCGACTCATGATGTCTTCGGCTGTTGGCAAAAGGCTCTCATATTCTTTGGGTAAGGTATTGAGCAGCTTGTACTCGCTAACGCCGATAGGCTTATCAATATCTTTGAGTGCGTATTCTGCAATTAAGCCTCTCTTGTCGCGGCAGAGCAAGATGCCGATAGTGGGATTATCGCGCTCGCCTTTAAGCAGGTCATCTACAGCAGAAACATAGAAGTTCAGCTTACCTGCATACTCTGGTTTGAATTCACCGGCTTTCAGCTCAATAACCACAAAACACCTGAGTTTTAGATGCCAAAACAACAAGTCGATGTAGAAGTCTTCGCCTTCCACCACTAACTGGTATTGGTTGCCTACATAGGCAAACCCCGTACCGAGTTCCAAGAGTAGCTTGGTAATGTTTGAAACCAGCTGAGACTCGATTTCTCTTTCACGCATCTTTGCTTTGCTTTCGATAAAGTCGAAGAGGTAGGGGTCTTTGAGGGTCTGTATCGCCAGATCACTTTGGGGGTCGGGCAAACGACTGCCATAGTTTGTAGTCTTATCGGACAGGGCTTGTCTTCCATATAAGTCCGATTCAATCTGAAGCACGAGGATATCCCGTGACCAACCGTTTTCAAGAGTCTGCTTTGCATACCATTCGCGTTGCTCGGGGTCTTTCACCTTTTCCATCAAAGCGATGTTGTGACGCCACGGTAATTGTGCAACGCTGCGTTGCACAATTGTGATGTCGGGGTAGGTACGGGCGAACTTTGCCATGTATTTGAGATTGCGAACCGAATATCCCGATGTTTCGGGAAATTCCTGTTTGATGTCAAATGACAGATTGTCGATGAACTTACTGCCCCATTCAGAGTGCTCGTTGATGATCTTTCCGATGTTCCAGTAAAGATTCGATAGTTCGCCGTAGGCCTGCGATACAGCGCGCTGCCTTGCTGCGCGAATGTGCAGCTTTATGTCTTTTGCAACCTGAAGGTACTCGTTGTTGTTCAACAGCACGAAAGACCTCTTTTCCTGGCCACCAACAATTCGGGTGATTCCGTCTCCGGGTGGCTGTGCCTCAATTTTACCCCATCACCTTACTGCATATAACCGCATCTTAGATAAGCGTTAGAAACGCTAGCATCCGAAACTATGTTATAGGAGGTTCCCATGTCGTAACCATGCCATCGTTCTTCACTTCGACAACCTATCAACTTTGCACGAAAGGAGCACTATGAGCACCAA
>DBCW01000107.1 GCA_002293265.1 Eggerthellales bacterium UBA948 | reverse complement strand
ACGCCAATAACAAGCAGCGGGGAATCGGACTTTGCCCGATTCATAAAAGCCCTGAAAGCCACAGATTGGGTTCGCCAAGGGCACGAGCAATTTCATGATACATCGGACGGGAAATGCCCCTATTGCCAACAGGAACTTCCGATTGATTTTGATGAGCAGCTCGCCGCTTGTTTCGACGAGCAGTATCAAGAAGCGATAGATGCGCTTCGGCGTTTTTACGATGATTACCAGAGCGATATGCAGGGCTTCGTTGATGTACTGCGTGGGAACCTGCAGGACATATACCCAAAAGTGAGTACAAAGGAATACGAGGCAAAACTCGCTCTGTTTGAAAAGTTGGTAGAAGGGAACTTGCAAACGATAGCTTCGAAAATCAAGGAACCGTCTTCTGCGGTTACCATTGATAACGACGGCGTAAAGACCGTCCGCGAAGAGTTGAATGCCCTCATCGCAGAGTTTAATAAGCTAATCAAAGCCAACAACGACATTGTTGGTGCAAAACGTAAGAAAAAAGAAGAATGCACCACCAAGGTATGGCAGTTGATTGCCCATACGCTTCAGAGCCAAATTACAGACTATATAGGCAAGCGCAAGGGATATGACGATGCCATACGAGACCTGCAAACGCTCATCGTGGACGGTGGCAAGGCATCGCGAGATTTGGGAAACGAAATCGCTGAACTGAATAAGCGTGTCGTTAGTACCGCNNGCCCCCACCATCAAGAGTATAAACGAGCTGCTCCGTGATTCAGGATTCCAAGGTTTCACCCTACGCGAAAAGCGTAACATTCCGAACGCTTACGAGGTCGTGCGTCAAGACGGTACCGTTGCCGTCAACCTCAGTGAGGGCGAGCGGAACTTCATTGCTTTCCTGTATTTTTATCACCTTGTCCGTGGAGCACACGCCGACACTGAGGTAAGCAGGGATAAAATCGTTGTCATAGATGACCCTGTTTCCAGCATGGATAGCAGCGTCCTTTTCATCGTCAGTACCTTGGTGCGCGAGATGGTCGGGGTTTGCTTCAACAACGCCGAATACCGCAAGGACAAACGTGAGGTTCAGGGTGACTACATCAAGCAGATTTTTATTCTGACCCACAACGTTTACTTCCACAGGGAGATTACCTACAATTTAACGAGCCGCTTCCATTGCGTATCGTTCTTTGTGGTCAACAAGGCGAGCAACTACTCGTCGGTCAAACCCTGTGTCCGGCAAAGCCAGAAGACACCAACCGAGCAGGAGAACTTCAACCCTGTCCAGAATTCCTATGCCGCCCTCTGGGGTGAGTACCGTGAGGTGGACACGGTTATTCCAATGATGAATGTCATCCGCAGGATTCTAGAGTATTATTTTATGCAGCTTTGCGGCTACGATGGTGTGAACATCCGCAAGCGGGTACTTGATGAGCATAGGACAAGTTTCATCGAAACGCCCGCCGAGGGTTTGCCCGACTATACGAAGTGGCATCTCGCCTCAGCGATGCTGTCCTACATCAGCGCGAATTCCGTCGGCTTTAGCGACGGATTGAATTACGTTGATGATTGTGTCGATATCGAACTCTATAAGACCGTGTTCAGGCTGATATTCGAGGCGCTGGAGCAGGAACAGCACTACAAGATGATGATGGGTGAAGATGAGTGACGCAGTGAGAGTTTCATAAGGGGGGTAAGGGTTTATGCAATTGACGCGACAGCATAGTCAACCGAATAATCTATCGGAGGCGTTACTTGAATGTGAGGCTTATGCGAAGCGCGGTTACTCTCTCGCCAGTGATGCACTATCGTTGCTGAAGCGGGTTGTTGGCGCTGTGTCCGACAGCTTGCAAACTGAGATTGATAAACTCGAAGTGAGCAATTTCAACGATAATGCGACGACTGGTAGCTTGGTGTCGCAATTGTCGGCAATCCGCTCAAACTTTGAGATTCTCCCTCAGCAACTTTTTGAGGACATTAACTCCTTATCGAAGACATCTTTTTCTATAACGCTTTTTGGTAGAACAATGTCTGGTAAATCTACCCTTATGGAGATTTTGACCCACGGTAAAGGTGATTCTATCGGAAAAGGTGCACAGCGTACGACTCAAGATGTAAGAACTTATAAGTACAAGGATTTGCAAATCACGGACGTTCCCGGCATTGCCGCTTTCGAAGGCACGGACGATGAGAATATTGCTTTCGATGCCGCCAAAAAATGTGACCTTATTCTATTCCTGATAACGGACGATGCACCACAAGCCAGCGAAGCCGAGTGCCTCAATAGAATTCTTGAACTTGGGAAACCCGTCATATGCATTATAAATATCAAGGCTGACATCAGCGCATCAACCAGCATAAAGTTGTTTGAACGAGACGTTCAGAAGAAATTTAGCAGCGCGCGGCTGGAAACGATTAAGCGACAGTTTTTTGATTTCGGTACTCGGTATGGGCAGGACTGGCATAATCTTCGCTTTGCCTATGTTCATTTGAAATCGGCGTTCCTTTCCCGACAAAGCGGTTTTAGGGATAAGAGTGCAGAGTTATACCGTCTATCCCGTTTTGAATATACCGAAAACCTAATTGTAGGCGAGGTTTGCAGGAACGGTAGCTTTTACAAATTGAAGGCTTTTTCGGATATTGTTGTCGTTCCCGTCGTCGATGCTTTGGAGACGCTTTTCAGCCAAAGTGCGAAAAACAGTGAGCAGGGGTCTGTACTTATAGGTAAAAGACGAAAGCTAAAAAAATGGACGGATGAGTTTGAAGTGGATGGAAAGAGCCGAATTGAATCGTTGCTTACTTCGATTTCCAGCGAACTGAAACGAGAAATTGCCTCGTTCGCAGAAGATAACTACGACAATTCAAATGCGAGCAGTGAGTGGAATAAAATCTTGAAGCACAGGAAAGTCGAGGAGCGGGCGGCGCATTTGTTGCAACAGTTCGGGCAGGAGTGTG
>DBCW01000051.1 GCA_002293265.1 Eggerthellales bacterium UBA948 | reverse complement strand
GTCCCCACTTGCTCTAAGATTTCCCCACTTTGCTTTATTGTGATGATTTTGATTCCCCACATCGTAACTAATTGCATATGTTACCTGAAATATTCTGTTTTTGCTATAGATTTTGGATTTTATGCGTTTTGGAGATTTTTTAACACTAATGCCAATACGCTTCTTGTTGCGTCAGCTAAATAGAGCCTGGCTTGNNCTTTGTCTTCGCTGATGACCTTGCAGCGAGTGTAAAATGAGTGAAAGTTGGTGGCCTGCTGCTCTATAATCGGAAATTTCGTTATTATTAAAACATTATTTCCGGAATTATTGTTATAATACCAACAGTAATTCCTACTTCTTGGAGGTTGTATTGAGGAGGAAAATCGAGCAGGCACTCATTTCGTGGAAAAACTCCCCTGTCAGAAAACCATTGCTTCTAAACGGAGCCAGACAGACAGGAAAGACTTATTCGATACTTGAGTTTGCCAATAAAAACTACAAAAATACAGTACACATTGATTTTTCCGCCCAAAGAAGCTTTGCGGCATTTTTTGATGGCGACATTACGCCGGAAAACATCATCGCTCAATTAGAGGCGAGATTAAAAACCTCTATTGAGCCACATACAACTTTTCTCTTTTTTGATGAGGTTCAAGCCTGTGAGCGAGCGCTTACGTCGCTCAAGTACTTTTACGAACAGGCTCCAAGTTATCACGTGGTAGCGGCAGGCAGCTTACTTGGCATAGCGCTCAATCGAAAGCAACAATCCTATCCGGTTGGCAAAGTCGATCACTTGCAGATGTATCCCCTTGATTTTGAAGAATACCTATGGGCTGCGGGAGAAGACAAGTTAGCAGCACTTATTAGAGATAGCTACCTAGAAAATCGGGCACTTGGTCTCCATGAATATGCACTTGATCATTACAGAAGGTATCTTCTCATCGGCGGTATGCCTGAGGTTGTATATTCCGCATTTGACAAACGGCAAGGTGAAAAATTGCCGCTAGCAAATACACGCATTTTACAAAACACTATTAACGATGCCTATATAGCCGATATGACCAAGTATGCAGGCTCATTAGACGGAGCGAAGATACTTAATGTCTGGCGAGGCATTCCCGAGCAGCTCGCAAAAGAGAATCATAAATTCCAATATACGACAATCGACTCTTCTGCCCGTGCACACCAGTACGAGGCTCCCATCAATTGGCTTCACGCCGCCGGACTGATTACTCCTTGTTACCGAATCAGCGAGGGTGTAGCTCCGCTCAAAGCATTCATGCAACAAGATTACTTTAAGCTCTATCAACTCGATGTTGGGCTTCTAACATGCCAATACGCTGCAGAGCCTCAAGATCTTGAACCTGAATCAAACAAAGCTGCCCATTTTAGAGGAGGTGTTGCTGAGAATTACGTCATGCAACAACTTGTGGCGTTGGGTATTGAAGCATTTTATTGGGGCACAGCGAGTAAGTCGGAAGTGGAATTTGTTTTTCGCAACACCGAGGGAGAAGTCATACCTATCGAAGTAAAATCCGGCAAAAACGTTACCGCTCGAAGCCTTGAGGCATATCGCAATGCGTATAAACCCGCTTATGTCATAAGAGTCTCTGCAAAGAACTTCGGATTCGAAAGAGGTATAAAAAATGTGCCACTCTATGCTGTATTTTGCATAGAGTGATTATCGCACGTTGTTCAAATACCATTAGAGATGATACTACATTTGCTCCGGTGCGCTAACTCCTAAAAGCGATAGCACTAATGCCAGCACGCTTCGAGTTGCATCAGCTAAATAGAGCCTGGCTTGAGTTAATCCTTTGTCTTCGCTGATGACCTTGCAGCGTGTATAAAATGAGTGAAAGTTGGTGGCCAGTTGCTCTGCGTAGTGTGTAAGGCGAAAAGGTGCATAGTCGCGTGCTGCGCTCTCAACAACTTCGCTAAGCTTAGAAAACGTGCGTGCCAGTTCAAGCTCGGACTCATCGTTAAGCAGGCTTAAATCAGCGTTGACCAGAGTGCTAAGATCAATGTTTTCTGCTGTGGCTTTGCGAAGTATTGAGCATATCCTGGCATGGGCATATTGCACGTAATACACAGGGTTGCTGGCATCTTGTTTTTTGGCAAGCTCTATGTCAAAGTCAATGGCTTGTTCAGTGGAGCGCGACAGCATCAGGTATTTTGTTGCATCTGCTCCTACCTCATCTACCAGTTCGTCAAATGTGATCATTTCGCCGGTACGCTTAGACATGCGCACTGCCTCGCCATCCCGAAACAGGTTTACCAGCTGCCCGAGCACGATGTCTAGCTTTCCGCCATGACCAAGCGCCTCACAGGCAGCTTTCATCCTGGGAATATAACCGTGATGATCTGCGCCCCAAATGTTTACCAGATACTCACTGCCTCTTTCAAACTTGGTCAGGTGATAGGCAATATCCGGAGCAAAGTACGTGTATGAGCCATCAGCCTTTATCAATACACGATCTTTATCGTCGGCAAAATCGGTGGTTCTAAACCATGTTGCTCCATCTTTTTCGTAGAGGTATCCAGCTGCATCCAGACGTGCCAACATATCTTCTACAGCACTTAGCTCACTGATAGGATCCTTTTTATAAAGCGACCTTTCCGAGTACCAGGTATCAAAAGGCACATTGATCTTTTTGCATAGTGACTTCATTTGATCGAGCATCATCTCATAACCACGCTCGCGAAAATGCTCCAAACGTGCTGGGCTGTCTTCCAGCCACTTTTTGCCATCTTCGTCATAGATGCGCTTGGCTATGTCGATCACATAAGCTCCGCCGTAAAACTCTTCAGGGGTCTCGTTTTCATGCCCACAAAGTTCCAGGTAGCGGTAAATGATAGACTCGCCAAAGACATCCATCTGGTGCCCGGCATCGTTGATATAAAACTCCCGCGTTACCTGCCACCCAACGTGCTCGCAAACATTGCATAAGGCATTGCCAAGCGCCGCCCAACGTCCGTGACCAACATGCATCGGACCGGTTGGATTGGCTGAGATAAACTCGATGTTTACAGACTTTGCCTTGGTTGTGGAATCTTCTTCGCCGGTCCTTTGGCTGCCAAAGTTGTTACCTTGTTCTCGAGCGGTGCGGATAACGCCCTGCAGGGCAGCGGCACTCAAACGCAAGTTGATAAAGCCGTGACCTGCGATCTCAACAGCTGCTATTTCGTTGCTAACGCGAATATGCGCCGCTATTAGCTCGGCTATCTCACGCGGAGAACGCTTTGCTTCTTTGGCGAGCCTAAGCGCCACAGTGGTTGCCCAATCTCCATGTTCCGGGTCGCGCGGACGCTCAACAGCCGGTGGCGGCGTATTATCAAGCTCCAGATCACCATTCTCGATTGCGGCTTTTATTGCCCATAAAACTATGTTTTCGATGGTAGTGCGCATATTTTCTCCATAAGGTTTGTGCTGTGACAACCAGTTACAATAATTCAGTCTTGCAAATATATTTTCGTGTTTACTCAGCCACTTGCAACTTCATGATTGATTCAAATTGCAACAACTAAGTAATGATGTTTTGAACCAAAGATTATAGCCCAAATAAGTGTAATTCATGTGATAATGTATTCAACAACACACAGATATGTAGAGAGGAGGGAATATGTCTGAGTTACCATGGTTTTGGATCTGGCTAATTCTTGCCGCAGCTCTCTATATTGGCGAAATGATAACGTTAACATTCTTTATGCTCCCCTTTGGAATAGGTGCCACAGCTGCCTTCGTATCGGTATTATTTGGCGCCGAGCTTTGGCTGCAATGGACACTGTTCATCGTGGTTTCTGCCGTGTGCCTATTTTTCCTGCGCCCGGCGTTTAAGCGCCTTGTACACAAGGCTGACCCGGCAAAAGTTGGCGTTGATCGCTTGATCGGTATGACGGGCACAATTATCGAGGGAAACGCTCCCTCCGGCGAAATGCGCGCACGTGTTTCCAGAGAGGTCTGGAATGTCGCGACAGAAACAGGCGAGACATTTACAGTGGACACTCCGATAAAAGTATTACGAGTTGACGGAGTGCATTTAATTGTCGAGAAAGCTGAAGGCGCCTAGTTGCATTTGGCTTTTTTAATTGGGGTTTATGCTTAACCTTGGCTTATTCTTTGCATAAACAGATGGGGTTATGGCTGTCCTGCAGGGGTTTACAGAAAGGAAATCGTTATGCCTGATGAATTATTAACCGTTACTGTTGTCGGCGCGGTCATCGCAATCGTGCTTTTAGTATTTGTGATACGTTCGGTGCGGATCATCCGTCCACATGAAAAAGGTGTTGTGGAGCGCCTGGGTAAGTTTCTTACCGTATGGGAACCCGGTTTGCATCTGCTGATACCGTTTATCGATCGCGTAACTAAGGCTGATATGCGCGAGAACGTAGTGGATGTACCGCCACAAGAAGTTATTACGAAAGACAACGTTGCTGTTACCGTTGATGCAGTTGTGTACTACGAGGCAACCGACCCATTTAAGCTCATCTACAATGTTACTAACTTCTATCTGGCAGCAACCAAACTTGCTCAAACCAATCTACGTAATGTTATTGGTGAGATGCAGTTGGACGAGTCGCTTACTTCTCGTGAAAAGATCAATATCACTTTGCGCGATATTTTGGATGAAGCGACCGACAAATGGGGCGTTCGCGTGGTTCGTGTTGAGCTTCAACGAATTGAACCACCGGCAGACGTTACCCAAGCCATGCACCGCCAGATGAAAGCCGAACGTGATCGTCGCGCTATGATCCTTGAAGCCGAGGGAGACAAGGCTGCTGCTATCGCTCGCGCCGAAGGTACCAAACAAAGCGAAATTCTCGAAGCCGAGGGTAAGGCGACAGCAATCAAAGAGATCGCCGATGCTGAGAGAGCCCAAAAGATCCTTATTGCCGAGGGTGAAGCCCAAGCTATCCGCAATGTCTTTAGCGCCATCCACGATGGAGGCCCAACAAAAGACCTAATCACCGTACGCTACCTAGAGACTCTAAACCAAATAGCCGATGGCAACGCCACCAAGATATTTTTACCACTGGAAATGCAAGGACTTGCCACCGCCGCCGGAACAATAGGCGAAATGTTGGAGTCTACTATGAAAACAGAGCCAAGAGTTTAAGGAAGTACCAAAGGAAGTACCGATTTAATCATTGCACGTCATCTTGCGCAACAAAAGCCGGAGTCTATTGTCCAAGTTCTATTGGTGTAGGCTCCGGTTTTACATATCCTTTGCCATCAAAGATGTCCAACGCCCCCTCAAGTCCTTTATACTCTTCGCGAGTTGCATCGTTAACCTGCACATGACAGTGATTGCCGGGGTCTTCAATCGCCGTAAAGTTTGACAAGTTGTTATCGATCACATCGCCGATGCTTTTTACGGTGCCGATACGAGTGCACCCGCCCACTACTTTATCCCCCACATTGACCATGAGATTATCCACATGTAAAACAACTACATCGAGATTTGGATGGTTCGGAGATTGAATGTGAATCTCTAGGTCCTGCATTTGCTCAAATAGCGTGTACTCTTTGATCCTTACTACCGTACCGGTTATTGGGGCGTAAGCGTATTTTCCAGCTGTGGCTCCGGTATCAACCGCAGTCATCTCCGCACCCTCTGAAAACATTCTCCAAGTGCTAAAAGATTCAGCAACGAGCGGAACTTCTCCGTATGGCTGGTCTTCGTACGGGATGTGATTTGTTCCTTGCGCTTCTGCAACAGCATCCGCATCCACCATTGTGACCAGCGGCGTTAAAGGTAGTGACGTGTCGTATGAAGCCTGATGAAATTCAATTTCGGTGATGTCACGCGGCACGATTGGCACATGGATCATCAGTTCGCCATAGCTGGCAAGAAGTGGTGTGGGCAGATACTTGGCATCGGGGTCATCTCTGGAAGCACCAAGATTAACGGCTTCGTAAACTCGTTTTTCTTCCTCCGTGGGTTCAGGTTTTTGAGTAATCGCTGCTTCAAGCTTAGTAATAGCAAATTGGGAACTTGCGCGCGAATTGATGTTATTGAGTAGCTGGAATAGCAGCAGCAGTAATACGATAACGATAACTGCCCCTGCGGTACAAAGAACTACCCAGCCAATTGCTGATTTTTGTTTTTCCGGCGCAGTGTCTTTCACTACTGCTTGATTCTCCCGCTTATCCATCATAGAAGAATTGTAAGGTACTTGCTTTAAATACGCTAGATGTTGTGGGCGCGTTACTGCCAGTGGCGCACCATACAGATGTTTGGCAAAAGATCATGCCGCCCTTGCATTGTCGTTAATCTGCTTAATGACCTCACGCAAGCCCGCAAAAGTATTTGGATCAAAAAGTTGAGCAAAACTTCCCTGAGTATTAAACGGTGGACGCTGTAATACTTTTAAATCCTTCATCAGCCCATTTTTTACGATATACTCCACCACTAGCTCCACAAAATGCATTTGTTTTGAGTTTAGCTGCACAGAGTTTAAAAACTGAGAAAACGCTTCATTGGCAGCCTGCTTGCTTAGCCCAACTACTGAGCGCACCAGCTCTCCGATAGGCAAACTACCATAATTCTTTTCATATTGCTCCTTGGTACCAAGTTCGCGCCAAAAGAACTGCTCGAGCTTATGGATTTCGCTTAGAGTAACTTTTTGGTTGTTCTTAATCTTGGCAATTATGGGGTCATCTTCATGTTGGTGAAGATGCCACTCAACACTGCGTCTATAGTTTTCTAAAGTTATACCCATCCCCTCGCCAGGCTCCACTGTGATATCCAGTATCTCGTCAGTGAAGTCAGTTTCATACAAACGGCGCTCATCATAAGGTATAAATGTTATCAGTTCGCGCAGGCGCAGACGTAGATCTTCAAAGCCCAAAACATCTATCCTGTCCAGATATGAGTTGTTGAGTATTTGCGTTATCAACTCTTTTTGCTGCATGACTATGGGTAGCGTTCCAAGACGCGATAAGGCGTTAGCTTTTTTGAGCAAATCATTTTTTGCTCGAGAGTAGGGTTGCTTTCTGAGAGCCGCCAACTCGATCTGGTAGACAAGCATATCAAACCTCAAGGCAAAGGGGTCATCGGTTGATGGGGTTATGAGTGGAGCAACGTGGGTCTTGATTTGCTCAATATCATCTGTGCTGAGCAGAGCATAGCCTTCTAAATCAACAAATTTATCTACTGCTCTCAAATGTTGTCGCACATCAAACGCATCTCTATTTAATGCAGACACCTGACCTTGTAAGTCTTTGACAAGCTCTTCGCGAAACTCACGCAACTCATCCGTTTGGTTATGTAAATCTTGAAGCTCCATTGCGATGCTTGCCTTAACTACAAACATCTTTTCTTGAAGCGTCTGCTCAATACCCGGTTCCTTGTCTTTAGTGTTCGCTTTAAAAAAGTCAAAGTTACCGCAAAGATCAAATATGTAAAAACCGTCTTTATCTGTGCCGTCTATTAATCCCGGGCAAAGCCGCGTACCTCGACCCACCATCTGCCAAAACTTGGCGCGACTCATAACTTTTTTAAAGAATACTAAGTTGAGTATCTCAGGAACATCAATGCCGGTATCAAGCATGTCAACCGATACAGCAATTTGCGGCATTTTTGAAGCGGTGCCAAAATCGTCGATCAGTGTTTGGACATAGTTGATAGTGTTATCGATGACCTGGCAGTAATGACTGTCGTAGTCCGGGTACTCTTCGCCCCAAATACGTACAATCCTCTCGGCGTGATTATGATTTTTAGCAAAGATGATAGTCTTGCCGATCTTTGTTCCGTAATCGATGTGCAACCCCTTGTTCATAAGAGTGCTAAACATTTTGCATATCGTATCCCGGTTAAAAACCCACTCATTTAAAGCATTGGAATCGATGAAAGCCGGTAAAGTATCGCTGTCTTCATCTGTAAATGTCTCTTCATAAATTGCCTGATCTTCGGCTGATAAATCATCATAAACAATGCCTTGCTCCATAAACTTCAAACTGGTCTTGATTGTAGAGTAGTTGACCAAATAGCCGTCTGTTACTGCTTGATCCAGCTCATAACCGTAGGTAGGAATCTTATCAGCAAGATCAAAAAGTGAATATGTATTCTTGTCGATCTCAGCTTTTGGCGTTGCTGTTAATCCCACCAAGAATGCATCAAAGTAGTTGAAGATGTTTTGGTATTTTCGATAGATGCTGCGATGTGCCTCATCGACAATAATCAAATCAAAATGTCCAACACTATATAGTTTTCCACCATCTTCATCGCGTGCATCATCTATGACAGACATCATCGTTTGATAAGTTGAAAACACTATTCGGGCATTGGCATTTTCCTTGTCCTTGACCAAATTACACAATGTAAGTTGATCGCTCATGTGATTGTAAAAGCTGCGATGCGCTTGAGTTACCAGTGCGTTGCGGTCTGCCAAGAATAAGACGTTTTTCACCCATCCATAACGTATTAAAACATCAGCAAGGCTGATAGTGATTCTGGTCTTACCGCTACCTGTTGCCATAACCAAAAGTGCCTTGCGACGATTTCGTTCGCTAAAAGAGTCACAAACAGCCTGGATCGCTTCTTTTTGGTAATAGCGATTTGTGATGTTGTCATCTATCTGTACGCCTAAAAGCGGTTTTCTGTCGCGCATTAGATTGAACTCTTTTTCCAGGTCACGCCTGGAATAGATAAAACTCACTTTGCGCTCAGGATAATGTTGATCATTCCAAATACGTGTCTCGTATCCGTTGGTAAGGAATATGATCGGTCGACGACCAAATTTCTTCTCCAGATAATCCGCGTAAAGTTTTGCTTGCTGACGGCCTTCCTCCAGATTGTTGCTGGTTCTTTTTGCCTCAACCACAGCTAGAGGCAACTTGTCGTCACCAAAAAGCACATAATCTGCCTTGCCAACGCCTGCCTTGTTGGACATCTCATCAATTAGATATTCATCAACCCAGTTTTTACCCTTGATCCATCCGGCATCTTGAAGCATGTTGTCAATATATGCTTCGCGCGTTTGTTTTTCAGTCAGATCCGGCTTAGGTGTTACAAACGGAATTGCTGAGCGATCCTCACGTCGCTTACTAAGCTCTTCGCGCAGCGAAGCGTTCTCTCTTTTTAGCTTGTTTAGATTGATCTGAAGCTGCTCGTCTGCTTTAGCTTGGCGAACCAATTCATCCTGTTCAGCTTTTGTTGCCGCTGCTTTTGCCACGTTTTTTAAAATGCCACTGTTAAAGATTGGAGTTTCATACTTCTTCGCATAGTTAAAAGCCACAAAATCTAAGAAGTCAAACAAGTATTTGATACCCTGCGTTGCTTGTGCTGTTGAGATCGTGTTTTGTGTGTGGCTGGCGTTATTACCAAGTTTGCGGAGAAAACTGAGCTTTCCGTTCATGCCCGAGGGCAGGATATCGTTAAAGTCGCTGCTTTCTATGAGTGCGAACAATCTGTCGTCGTATGGCATCGTTAAGGCGCTGTCGACACTATAAACCCACTTTACAGCCGCCTCCATCGCACTTCTGCACATCAAAGCGCAGGCTTTTGTACTAGCTGAAAAGACCAGCTCGGCTTCCTTTGCAATCGAAGCAAAAGAAGCAAACTGTGAATCTGCATCTAAAAAGTCAAAATTAGTCACAAATCATGTCTCTCCAGCGCCGTTTATAACAAGTAATGCATATTTGCATTATAGTGCGCATTTATCGATTTGTAATTATATTTTAAGCTTATATCGGACAAATGAGAGCTTTGCAGCATAGCAGAAGTTTAATTATACATGCTTAAAGTGGTATATATGCCTTTGCACCTACACTGTTATTAAGTATCTGCCAAAAATTGACGGGAAAGCACGAATTGTACTGCACCCACGAAGCTTATAGTGCGGTTTTTTCATGTTTAATTATGTGGATATGCCACTAGGTCGTACTTTCCTGTCAATTCTTGACAAGGTCTTTGTGTTTTAGTAGCTACCTTGTTGTTGACTATAAATCTGGCTGTTAAACAAACCTTGTGTCTTAGACCTAGCCTCAAGCATTGTCTGATAAGCAAGTGTCTTTTTGATCCACCAATAAACTAACCGCCACATAACTGTTTTTCCAAGGGTTTCGAAATGCCAACATCAGTGCGTCTTACACCGGAACTAGAAGATAGGCTTTCTCGCTTAGCTGATGTGACCGGACGAACAAAAGCTTATTACATCAAAGAGGTTGTCAGCTCCTCTATTGATCGAATGGAATATGAGTACGGAATCATGAAAGACTTTGAAGACTATCGCGCCAGTCGATTAAAATCACTTTCTTCTGATGAAGTGGATGAGTTGCTTGGCTTTAAAGATTGAGTAATTGCCATATTAGCCAAAGTATTTTTGCATCAGTGAGTCTTTGAGTAGCTCTAGTTTTTCCAATGCTTGCTTAACTTCAGATTTCGATTTGTCGACTTGTTTGACGAAGTCGGCGAATTGGTTTTGGAGATGCAAAGGTGGCAGTGGAATTAAAAACTGTTTAGCATCACAAATATTAACATGAGGCACCGTAGCTCCTATGTTCTTCGAATCTGCTTGCCTCTTTACATAATCAGATCTTATGGCTTGATGCAAAAATTCAGACGTACACTTCTTGGTGTCTGGGCGAAACAACATAACTCTCTGCCCCAAGCAGAAGTCACTTCCAGGTGGCAAGATAGCTGCCTCTCCATAAGTTCCCTCACGAGCGTAGACGATGTCTCCCGGCAGAGGTGTAATTCTCTTTGTTCGCTCAAGATACTCATCCTTCGAAACATACCTCATGGTATGCCAGCTTATTGCCCCGCTTTTTAGTTCAGATGTCCTAATCGCTGGGTAATCCAAATTTCTACCCGTGTACTTAGGAGTTGAATGTGGGCAATCCACAATTTCCTTGCAGACACTATCAAGTGTCACAGTATCAGAGTCGCAATCCCCAAACATCTCGACAAATCGAGATTTAATCTAGGCGATAAACCGTTTGTGAGATAACTTTACATTGTTTTGGTTAACCATTGCGTATTGCATAGTTGTATCTATTTGCTGATGACCTAAAAGGTGTTGTACTTGCTCAATGGGCATGCCCTTATCAATAGCCCGCGTGGCCAAAGTCCTTCGGAATTTATGAGGATGAACTTTTGACATGCCAAGTTTGCGTCCGAGATTTCTGATGCGAATCTCTACTCCACTGATTTCAAGACGCTCATGTGGTTTTAGCAAAGACACAAATAGTGCCGGATTGCTGTCTTCGCGCATTTTCAGATATCTTTGAAGGTGTATTTTAGTTCTTGCGTCAAAATAGACAATTCGCTCTTTTGACCCCTTGCCCAAAACAACACATTCTCTCTTAACAAAGTCAATATCATTGATGTCGATCCCAACCAGTTCACCAACACGAATACCTGTTGAAGACAGTATATAGATCATCGCAAGATCACGATCCGAGGTACAATTATCTCTCAATAACTCCAGCTCTTCATCGGTGTAGGTTTCTTTAACCGTTTTACCACATTTGACTTTATGGATTCTGCGTGCGGGACTTTTTATGATGTAATTCTCATCTTCTAACCACGAAAAGAATGTTGAGATAATACGTCTAATATTATCGAGCGTAACTTTTCCGGTTCTCCCGCCGCTCTGATACTCTGCCAGATAGCACCGAAGATCGTCAGTGGTTACATGCATGACATCCTTATTACTCCATTTTAAGTAATTACCCAATGTGGAGTAATAATACGACAGTGTTTTCTCCGAACAGCCCTCCACATGCTTTGCAGCTACAAAAGACTCCAGCACTTTAGAGTTATCTATGTTTTGAAAACTACTCGTCGAACCACCGGCAAGTTGACTAATTGTTACACCAAACAAACAATTTTCTAATACTTGATGCAAGCTCTTCATTTGCGCATTATCTAAAACATGTAACATCCCTTGCTCAATAGCAACCATAAGCTTTTCTTTCATAACTCCCCCTTACTTGTCGTGTATGTATTTAACAATAATGCATCATTATTGAGGAAAGTTCATGTATTTAGCGACATGAATACAAAGAAAACTCGGACTATAAAAGCCTAAGAATTTTTACACGCCAGTAAGACTTGAGAGTTATTCATATAAATAAAAGTCTTGGACACCACAGTAAAGCAGAAGCTTGATCATGCATGTAAGGTGTATATTCGTCTGAGTAGCAAATTGTCAAAAGCGAGGTGACAGCATGAATGACTCTGTTATCCTTGAAGAAATTAAAAGAGTGCCGCCCGAGAAACTACCATCTTTGATGGATTGCATTAGGTTTCTTAGTAGCGAAAAATGCAAAATCAATAACAGCGAACATGCTGAATACGGAAGCTTTTCGTCAGGCGAGGAAGCTGACTCATGGTTAAGCTAGGCAAGAAAGAGAAGCTGGTCTGCCCAGGCAAGAGGATTGGCAGATTAGAGAGCTTTTGCAAACACTCTTCTCTGATGAAAGCTCTTGGCAAACTTGATAAACGCGCGCCGAAAGTGTAAAGATTTTTACACTTTCATAGAATTTTGATGAAACGTGTAAAATTTGGTACTATAATTTTATATGTTTTTACCAAAACCAAACGAAACCGAAAGTTTTTACATGTCATACATCACGCTAAAAAAAGCCTTCTATAACCCGAATATCGACGCTAACGCTTTGTATAAAGATCGCTTCGGCGCAAGTAACGCAATTCATTTGGACATAAGTATTTCCGGAAATCCAGCCTTTTTTATTTTAGAGGAATCGCTATATGCTCACATGTTGCGCATTACACAAGCCGACAAGAAAATTTTATCCTTGACACTCCAGCTGCCCGGAAAAGCTATACAGCAATTCACTGAGCGCACTCTTATTGATGAAATTGTATTAACGAATAATATTGAAGGAGTTAATAGCTCCAGACGAGAAATTGAAAACATCCTTAAGAATCTTGAAAAACGAGATAAGCGAAACAGGTTTTTTGGAATTGTTAATAAATATGTTTTGCTTACACAAAAAGTTGAAACTCCACTTAATACTCCTAAAGACATCAGGGCAATTTATGATGACCTTGTTTTAGACGAAGTAGTTTCAAGTAAAAAAAATAATACTCCGGATGGAAAGCTGTTTAGAAAAAATTCAACCAGCATATATAACGCTGCCGGACAAGAAATCCACCGAGGTATTGATGGCGAACAAAAAATTGAAAACTATCTATTACAAACACTTGGTTTTCTAAAGAACTCCAGTATTGAACTACCCATACGAGTGGCAATTGCCCATTATCTGATTGGCTATATTCACCCTTTCTATGACGGCAATGGAAGGCTAAACAGATTTATCAGCAGTGCGCTACTTTTAAAAGAATATGAGCCGCTTGTAGGAATAAGACTCTCATATGCAATTACGCAGTCAATTGATAAGTACTATAAGGGATTTGATGCGTGCAATGATGTCCTGAACAGAGGGGATCTTACGCCTTTCTTGTTTATGTTTCTTGGCATCATCAAAGAAGCTGTTGATGATATCGTTAAGGTTCTTACCGAGAAGAGAGATTTACTTGAACTCAATCGCCAACGGCTGGAACGCGTAGATGATATCAGTAATGATCGCCATGTATTAGAACTTGCCGATCTCTTGTTGCAGGCACGCATGTTCTCCGGCACCGGTGTCACAATAAGTGAACTTATGGATATATGTGACATATCGCGCCCGACAGCAATGAAGCGCTTGGAAAGAATAAATGCTGCCCGATTGCTACAGCGTGAGAGGATGGGGCGTGAGGCCCACGTGCAGATCGATCTTGATGCACTAGCCAATATGGCGAGATGAGTGTTTGTTAACCAAAGTACTTCTGCATCAGTGAGTCTTTGAGTAGCTCTAGTTTTTCCAATGCTTGCTTAACTTCANNAATTTCGATTTGTCGACTTGCCTCACAAAATCGGTGAAGAGGGTTTGAAGGTCAAGGGGAGGGAGTGGAATCTTAACTTTCTTAAGGTCAGTCAGGTTTAGCGTCTTTTGCGCAACCCCTTTTACCATGCAGTCAATCTGACTTCTTACATTATCGTTTAGTATTGCAGCATGAAGGTATGTGCTACTTACCACATCGTGCTTAGGTTTTAGGTATGCAATATGTCTTTGAAAGCAAAACTCTGTGTCCAATTTCACAATGGCAGGGTTACCGTATGATCCAACTGTCGTTACCAGCAAGTCACCTTTTTCTATCGGTGTTCTTTTTATTAACACCTCATAATCTTCATGAGAGATGAACTTTTTTGTTTGATAATTTATCTCATTGTCAATTATGTTAGATATAACAAGAAAAGGAATCCCTGCACTTTTGAACTTAGGTGGCTGATGAGTTCCATCGGTAATAATCTTACAAATGTCCATCAACTCCACTTGGTTTTGCCCAAACAAATCCCCGAACATCTCGACAAACCGTGATTTGACAAGTAAATCTAACTTCGCAAGTTGCTGATTACGCTTTTCTACGAGATCAAAAACGCTATCGAATATTTCTGCAATAGACTGTTGGTTTTGTAGTGATGGAATTTGTATTTCTAATTCGGAAAATGCTCTTTTATTGATAATAGGAACGACTGCATTATTTGCAATCGCTGACAAATGGACACTATTTCGTAAAAGTAGGTAAGCAAGAAAACGTGCATGACAGCGATTTGTATTTGGAATGATCGCATTGATTTGCTGGTTACATGCTGAATCCTCATTTACGATTCCAACTTTGCCAATTGTTCCTATGCAGGTAACAAGAATGCTATCTTTCGGAACCACACGNNCGTATACTTTTTCTTGCATATTCTGAGACATAAGATTCTGGTTTTTGCAGCAAAACCACTCTGCATTCATCAATATCGCCAGGTTTGTAGAACGGTATATCTTGCGAATTATAGTTATCCGGGTCACTTGTCTTTGGTGTGTTGCCTGTAATTATTTTTCCCACATCACCCAGCCGTACCTTCTCCCATTTACTCACCCAACATCGCCTCCAGCTCTTTTAGCCCCTCGGCCACCTGCGCTTCAATCGCATGTAGTTCGGCGATGATCTCGCTTGTTGGCGGATACTCCACCTTCTCTACTATGGTTTGCTTGTACTTGTTTATCGACAGGTCGTATTCATTGTCAACGATTTCTTGTTTGGGCACCAAAAAGCTTTGGTCTGTGCGCTTGCGGTCAACCTCACCGTCTAATGCATGAAAGCGAGCTACGATGTCGGCTATGTCTCCCCCATCGCCCAGATCACTGCGTTTGTCGTCCAAGCTATAGCCGTCCGATAGCATGTTATAGAACCAGACGTTGTCTGTTCCGCCGGCTCCTGTTTTAGTGAAGATTATAATCGCAGTTGATACTCCGGCGTATGGCTTAAAGACTCCACTGGGCATTGAGATTACTGCTTCAAGTCGATTATTCTCTACAAGTTCACGGCGAATAGTTTTGTATGCTTTGTTGGATCCAAACAAAACGCCATCAGGAACGATTGACGCACAGCGCCCACCGGTTTTGAGCATGCGCAGAAACAACGCTACAAACAATAGCTCGGTCTTTTTAGTGTTCACCATCTTTAGCAAGTCCGTTGAAACAATATCAGCATCAAGACTGCCCTTAAACGGTGGGTTGGTGAGAATCTTTGTGTAGATTCCGGAATCGCTGTTTTGATCAGATAGACTGTCTTTATACTCGATGCGAGGGTTTTCTATTCCGTGCAACATCATATTCATGGCACCGATGCGAAGCATTGTTCTGTCCATGTCGTAACCGGTAAACGCGTTGTTGTTAAAGTGCAATTTCGTTTGCTCGTCGCTTAGATATCTGTCTTTGTATTCTTGCTTTAGATAGGTTGCTGTCTCAACGAGAAAACCTGATGTGCCACATGCCGGATCAGCCACCATATCTTCAGGAGTTATGTCCATCAACTCTACGATCATACGGATTATGTGGCGAGGGGTTCTAAACTGTCCATTAGTTCCGGAAGTAGCAATCTTTGAGAGCAGATATTCGTATAAGTCGCCACGTGCATCAGCAGACTCCAAAGCATTTAAGCTCTCATATAAACTGTCGATTGACGAAACGATCTTTTCCAACAACTGAGGTGTGGGTATCTTAAAGATCGCATCATCCATATATTTGGCATAAGCGGAGTTTTCATCCGCATGTAGCTCTTTAATAAACTGAAAGACCTCTTGCTGCACAATGTTATACATCTGCTGAGCAGGCTTGTCTCTAAAGACCGACCAGCGATAATCATCCTTGTCGTTAAAAATGCCCTCATAAGGCAAATCAAGCATCAGTAATTCGCTCTTTTTTATCTTGTCAGTTGAGTCTAAGTCACGAATGAATAGCAGGTATGTTATTTGCTCAATTACATCTAAGGGATTGGTCAGTCCGCCGGTCCAAAACATTTCCCAAAGCTTATCAACTTTGGTTTTAAGCTCACCAGTAATCATTTGTTTCCTTTGCATTTTCAGCACTAAATATTCAACAAGATGCGCATATCTTATCAAATATGAGTGCGCTTATGCCTGATAGGCTCACCTTAATTGTAATAACAGGTAGTAAAGGTAGTAATGAAACATAGGCATCATCTTTACGAGGGATATTGGTTTTTTCGATTCTGTGGCTAGAATAGTATTTTAGGGATGATCTTTAACGTGGCACATTTCAGTATTTGCTCATTGTAGTGCCATTGAAACTAAGCTAACACTATATAGATAGATACAACTTCGCTGATTCATGTTGCAGCTAGCTCGCTTGACCTGTTAAGGCTTTTTGTAGCTTTCCCAGATGTCCCAACCTCACACTAGGCTGGCTGCTGTCTTTTAAAGAGCGATCTTCTTTCATGTCGACACCGGTATTTGTCTTTTCGGTGCGAATGTGCTTAAAGAAGTCCAAATCTAAGGCAAGCTCAAATTTTGCAAGTGTAAGGAGTGTCATGTTCGGCTGAGTGTTTAACATCTGTGATAACGCTGCCGGTGTTATTTTCATTTTTTCGGCAAGCTCTTTTTGAGACAGCCCCTTTGCTTTCATCTTTTCAATAATTGCAATTGATATATCAAGTGCATTTTCGAATGCACGAGTTTTGGGAGTTTCATATTCTTCAAGGCTCTTCCAAGATTCATTATCATGTGTCGTTTTCATCGTTATACTCCTCAAGTNNATTTCTTAAGCCAATCTGTCCAAAAATCGCGATCATTTTCTGCAACCAAAAAGGCTGCTTCTGTTCCAGCCCTATCGAGTTGAATAATCTTTAGATGATACATTATACATACTCCCCTCCCATTTGTTAAGTTATGACTTAACTGTCTTGAACC
>DBCW01000092.1:1148-27055 GCA_002293265.1 Eggerthellales bacterium UBA948 | reverse complement strand
GAGTTGGCTGATCTGGATCCGATACCATTGGCCAAACAACCCGAAGCCCCATCGCTTAATGTAGAGCCTCTGGAGCAGGCGCCAACATATCAACCACAGGCGCAAAACGTATCCTCGCCGGGCTTTGAGACCGGTGCGTCGATTTCACCGGCAACATCTTCAACGGTTCCGACCACACTTACACCTTCTCCTGCACCGGCAATTACATCTGCGCCATTAATGGCGCCTGCCGCTACGTTGGACACAATTACAGTATCTGAGGCGGAGCAGCAGGAGCTTACCAGTAAAGATGCTGCTCCCACAACAACCGTCGATTTTCTCAAAGCTGCCGATGCTGACGCATCAGCGATCGCAGAAGATAAAGAAGCTTGGGTGGGATCTATGCCTGCGGCAACAGGGTCTCCTGCTGTCGAAAAAGCGCCCTCAACAACTCCACTGGATCTGGATACAGTTGCAGCAACAGCAGCAGCAACAACGGCTGCCGTGGCTACTACGGCTGCTGTTAAGCATGCGGCATCAGCCGATGAATCAACCGGTCATTCTGCTGCAGCAAGTTCGGAGCCAAAAAAAGCCAGCGCTACAGGGCTGCCTGATCTGCCACCGATCAAGCAATCTTTAAGCTCTACCGGCTCCTCACGTTTGGACTATTATCCCGTCCGAAAAAGAAGCTTAAGCGTGCGCATCATTACAGTTTTAATGAAGGTGATCGCAATAGTCGTGTGGATAATAGCAATAGCGTCAATAGTTGGCGCCAGAGAAGCATTTATTGATGCCTTTGACCCATTTTCTTTTGATGCGTTGATTGCTGTGCTGACAAATAATGAGACAGTGAAATTTGCACTGACATTTATTGTTGTCGGCTTTGCTTTCTTTGGGATTGCCGAGATTATTAAACTTCTTGGTGATATCCGTCGGGGGGCACGCTAAGCTATAAGTGAAGATGTATCTGGCATAACCGTCAGATACATAGGGTTTCAATTACTCTGGTGGTGACGGCATGGCCTAAAGCCTCACCGCTAGTGATTGTGGCTACAGTGCAAAAGTTACGTAGGCAAGAAAAATGACAATTATCGAATGGAGGACGGATGCTTCTTTGCGCACGTTACGTGTTACCCGTTAGCCTACCACATATTGAGAATGGCGCAGTTTTAGTTCGCGACGGTAAGATTGTTGATATTGGTTATTCAACAAAGCTTAAAACTTTATATCCGGATGAGGAGACTCGCGACTTTGGTCTGGCTGCCTTAATGCCGGGATTTGTAGATGCACACACTCACATGCAAAACTCTGCAATGCGCGGACTGATTAGTGACGCCCCATATGCGGCGTGGAATCTATTGCTTGCCGAGAAAGACAAACTGCTTACCTANNATAAAGTTGACTCGTCGATGCTGGGTGCTCTTGAAGCTATTCGTAGTGGCATCACAACAATTGCCGACATCACTTCTACCGATGCATCGCTGGTAGCCGCAAGACTCTCCGGACTTCGTGGCATTTTCTATCGCGAAGTTGGCACGATGGAGCGAAACGAGGTAGAAAGCGCTCTTGATCAGGCGTTTCAAGATATTGAATCATGGCGGCAAAGCTCAAACTTCGAGATGATCAATGTGGGAATAGCTCCGGCAGCGCTTTTTTCTTGCCACCCCTTAGTGTTTAAAGGCGTCGCTCAATATGCGATGGATGGAACTCCGGTCGCTTGTCATATAGCAGGCAGTCGTGAGGAGTATGAGTTCATTCGCTACGGATCATCACCATTTTCGGTGCACTCCAGAGAGCAAGAACGCGGTTTTGGTATCGACATGCCGCCTTGGCTGGCTACCGGCGTAAGCCCGGTAAACTATGTATTAAACTGGGAGTTATTTGAAGCACCAAATGTTTTAGCTATCCATTGCGTTCATGTAAATGATGATGATATCGACAAACTTGCAGAACATGATGTTGCCGTGGCCGTGTGCTCACGTTGCAACGCGCAATTGGGTATGGGAGTTGCACCACTATCCAAGCTGCTTAACGCAGAGATCCGTGTTGGATTAGGCACTGATTCGCCGGCTGCAACTTCGTCATCAGATCCATTGGTTGAGATGCGTATAGGGCTTCTTTTGCAGCGCGCATTAGGCTCTCGCAGTGACTTTTTTAAGGCCTCGCAGATGATAAGATTGGCAACGCTTGGTTCTGCCGAAGCACTGAGAATCGACGATAAGGTTGGTTCTTTGGACATTGGTAAGTTTGCAGACATAATTGCATTGGATCTTTCCAACTCCAATCAAGCACCAACACACGATCCCAATTCGGCGATCGTTCATACTACCTCGCAAGATAACATCCTCATGACTATGATTAATGGTGAGATTCTTTATGACGGTAGGAATTATCTGCAAGATGTAGATGTGCAGCGAGTTTTTGCCCGTACAGAAGAAATGCGCTTGAAGCTAAAGATTTAATTAAGGTTAAAAAGGAGCGGGCTGTGTCCACACAAAACAAGAGCAAGAGCAGCAAGAATAAGAATAAGGAAAACAAACAACCAACGCAAAGCAGCAGTGGGGTAAAGCAGCAGAGTAAGGTAGTTCGTTTCTTCACCATTTTGATCTCTATAATCGTAGCCTTAGGCTTGATGCTTCCTGTTGCCGGTATTGGTGTTGCCAGTTGCACGCCGGCGGCGCAAAGCAACACAGGAACGTCTAACGGAGCGACCACGTCCGGATGACAGAGTGGTGTAGATGCTAACCTGGAACGTACAGGCCTAGGCTGTGATGTGCAGATACTGGTAAACACAAGGTTTTTCTGGTTATTTCTACGATTCGATAATATTAGATTGAACAATTGGCTCGCGCTGGTATACTATGTAGGCTTATGTCGTAACTACTCTTTATAGTTATCGACGATAAACGCATGGTACTACTTACCAAAGGAGAGCACTTGTTTGGTCTAGGTGGATTTGAGATCGCGATAATCGCGCTTTTTGGATTTTTAATATTTGGCCCGGATAAACTTCCGCAAATCGCACGCACTGTTGGTCGTGGGATTAGGCAGTTCAGGTCAGCTCAGGAGCAGATGAATAAAGTAATAAAAACTGAGGTCTATGATCCGATCAAGGACTTAGAGCCGTTGGCAAATCCGTTTGCAGGATTTTCGCTCGATCCCACTAAGGATGAGAAACCTGCAGCAAGCAACGGAAAGACGAAGATCAATAATAAAGAGGTGGATGTCAAGAAGATATCTACCGATGCCATGAAGTCAGCGCTTGATCAAGAGGCAGCCAAGGCAAAAGCCAGAGCCAAAGCTGCGGATGAGAAGGCTTCCAAGGAAGCAGCTGCAAAAGATGCGGACGACAGCAAGACTGCTGAAGACAAAAGCGTGGCAAAAAGTGAGAAAACGAGCAACAAGAGCAGCGCAGGCACAACAAAGACCAACGCTCCCAGTGAAAGCTTTGCTGAGCGCAGGGCACGCTTAGAGAAAGAGCACGCAAAGGCAAAAGCCGCAAAGGCTGCCGGGGTCTCAGAAACTACAGGCAACCCCACCGCAGCTGAGAAAACTGAGAAAAAGGTTGCGAAAGCAACCACCAAGAAAACGGAGCAAAGCGATGAGCGAAAGGAGGATAAGGAGGGCAAGTAGCTCTTCTTAACAACCTATGGCCGTCGGACAAGCACGCATGCCTCTTTTTGATCACATTGGCGAACTGAGGCGCAGACTTACAATAATCATAGTTATGCTACTGGCAACATCGGTGCTTTTATACTTCCTGGCACCGTCGCTGATATTTTTAGTACTACAGCCAATCTCCATGTTTATTCCCGCCAGTGATGGCGTAACTATGGCAAGTAACGCCGATCTTGCCGAGTACTTTGTATCCCTAAAACCGCTAGAGGGTTTTGCGCTAAAGTTCAAGGTTGCTTTAGTGTTTTCGATAGTGGTCTGTTGCCCCATATGGATATGGCAGATTTTGGGCTTTTTCATGCCGGCCTTAAAGCCAAATGAGCGTAAATGGGTCATCCCTACGTTTTTTGCTGCCATCACACTCTTTGTCTGTGGCGCATTATTTTGTTACACATTAATACTCGCTCCGGCTTTCGAGTGGCTCATCGGTCAGACTTCTGATATTGCCGGTGTTATGGGAGACGTTGGCGAGTACGTAAACGTCATTTTGCTTTTTGAGATCGGCTTCGGCATAGCTTTTGAGTTGCCGCTGATCGTCTTTTATCTCACCATATTTAATATTGTTCCTTACAAAAAATTGCGTGCGAGCTGGCGCGTTGTATATATCGTCTTGCTGATAGTCTGCGCCATGGTAACGCCGGACGCTAACCCCATCACCATGATCTTGATGTTTGCCGCAATGGCTGTTTTGTATGAAGGCTCGCTGTTCTTGTCTCGCATAGTACTGGCTCGTCGGATCAAGCGTCAGAAGCTGGAAGACGATGAAGATGTGCAAGACGAAGATTCAGAAAGCGAAGACGAGGAAAAATAAGGGCAAGGGGAGATAATCGAGATGGGTCATAATCTTTAATGCATGAATTTGGATTGATGCAAAGCGTTCTCGATAATGTCGAGAAGTCAGCGCGTGAAGCCGGTGCACTTAAAGTGACCGAGATACGTCTTGTTATCGGAGAGATGCGCGAAGTTGTTGCTGACTCCATGGATTTTGCCTTTGAGGCGCTTAGCCCAAACACGCTCAGTGAAAGTGCTACCCTTAGTATAACCATGATTCGCGCTCGTTCTCGTTGCAGCCAGTGTAATCATGAGTTTGAACACGATCGCTTAAGGCGTTCTTGTCCAAACTGCGATTCATTAGCTACAGAGTTACTTGCCGGAAAAGAGATGTACATAGATGCAATAGAGGTGGAGATGCCCGAATGAAGATAGATGTTTCCAAGCCAATACTGGAGCTGAACGACAATATAGCGGCGGATAATCGCAACTTGCTAGATAAGCATAAAGTCTTTGTGCTGGATCTAATGGCATCACCCGGCTCCGGCAAGACCTCACTGATACTCAAAACAATCGAGAGCTTGCGCGAGCGCTACAATATCGCCGTTATCGAAGGCGACATAGCCAGCGATGTGGATTCACAACGCATCAAAGAGCAGGGTATTCCTGCCGTGCAGATCAATACCGGTGGGGCTTGTCACTTAGAATCGCAGATGATCAAAAAGGCACTCAGCGTGCTTGAGCTGAATAAGTTGGATCTGATAATTATCGAGAACGTGGGCAACCTCGTATGTCCGACCGATTTTTACTTGGGCGAAAACGACAAGGTGATGATACTTAGCGTGCCCGAAGGCCACGATAAGCCGCTTAAGTATCCGGGAGTGTTTCAGGCTTCATCGGCGATCATCCTCAACAAAGTAGACACGATGCCGGTGTTTAATTTTAACGAGAGGGAGTTTAGGGGAAGCGTAAGCCAGCTTAATCCTGAGGCTGTGATTTTTCCGGTAAGTGCAAAGACCGGCAGCGGAATCGAGCTTTGGTCACAGTGGCTTAGTGATAGGATAGAAAAAGCAAGGCAGTCGTGGGGGTAACACCGTGGGGTGTGGGCGAGTCTTGCCGAGTTTTGATAAGCGATTAACCAGTTAGGGGTTATCCAGTTGAAGTTAGTTATAACTGAGAAAAATATTGCCGCAAAAAAGATTGCCGACCTGTTATCTACGGGGTCGGTTAAGCAGGATAAGGTCTATGATACGCCGGTCTACCGTTTTTCGCATAATGGCGAAGACTGGGTGAGCATTGGACTCAAAGGACACATTCTTTCTGTAGATTTTGTTGAGACCATCACTTACAAAAAGAGGGGCGGATGGTTTGCGGTAAGCGAAGACGGCGAGGCTACTGAGGCCACAATTCCCGACACACTGGAGAAACCGCCGTTTAAAAAGCGTAAACCGTTTACAGAGGACAGTGTTAGTCTTAAGGCTTGGAAGCTGGCTGCGCTGCCGTATCTGATCTATGCTCCGCTCATCAAAACACCTGCCGAGAAAGGCATTATTCGCTCCATCAAGAATCTGGCCGGTAAGGCTGATGATGTAATCATCGCCACAGACTTTGACCGCGAAGGCGAGCTGATTGGCTCAGACGCTCTGGCAGTGGTGCGCGAGGCTGCGCCAAATATTCCTGCAACGCGCGCGCGTTATTCAGCGCTTACAAAAGACGAGATTAACCATGCTTTTGCCAATCAGGTAGAGCTGGACGTGCCATTGGCTCAGGCCGGAGAGTCGCGCCAATGGATAGACCTGATCTGGGGTGCGGTTTTAACGCGCTATTTAACGATCGCCAAATACGCCGGGTTTGGCAATGTGCGTCCATCCGGACGTGTGCAAACCCCCACGCTGGCGTTGATCGTAGCGCGCGAGCGCGAGCGTAATGCCTTTGTGCCCGAGGATTACTGGGTTATCAAGGCGCTGTTTAACCGCAACGGCGATGAGTTTGAATGCACGCACGCTACCGAGCGCTTTAAAGAAGAAGCCGCTGCTAACAAGGCAATGGCTGCCGTAGAGGGGCAAAGTTACGGGCAAGTGGCCGGTATCGAGAAACGACAGCGCAAGGTGCAGCCGCCAACTCCGTTTAATACTACATCTTTACAGGCAGCCGCTGCTGCAGAGGGTTTAAGCCCGGCACGCACCATGCGCATCGCTGAATCCTTGTACATGGACGGGTTCATCTCGTATCCACGCGTTGACAATACTGTCTACCCCGCGTCGCTAGACATCAAAGGCACGCTTAAAATGCTTGAGGGGGTTCCCTCTTATGCGCCTTATGCGCAAAAGCTGCTAAAGCAGGGCGAGCTTAAACCCACGCGCGGTAAGACTGAGACCACAGATCATCCGCCAATTTACCCTACAGGTGTAGGTAATCCTGACAAGCTGCGCCCCGAAGAGTGGAAGCTCTACAACCTGGTAGCTCGCCGTTTTATGGCTACGCTGTCCGGCGCTGCCACTGTTGAGGGCACCAAAGTCACTGTAGACGTTAATGGCGAGAAATTTATTGCCCGCGGCGACGTACTGGTAAACGAGGGATTTAGAGCGATATATCCTTACGGTCTCAAAAAAGACGAGCAGTTGCCAAAACTTGAAGAAGGCGAAAAAGTAGAACTCAAGGACGTTAATCTCACCAAGAAGCAGACCGAGCCGCCATCTCGCTACTCGCAAGGAAAGCTCATCCAAGAGATGGAGAAGGCCGGGCTTGGCACCAAGTCTACGCGCCACGCTATTATCGAGCGCCTGGCTGAGGTGCGCTACATACAAAACGATCCCGTAGAGCCAACGGCGCTGGGAGTTGCAGTTATCGAGGCACTTGGGCGTTTTGCACCCACGATCACCACCCCTGACATGACAGCTCAGCTAGAAGATGAAATGAGCGAGATTGCCTCCGGAGAGTTGTCTCGCGATACTGTTGTCAATCACTCACGCAACTTGCTGGCAGGCATTATGAATGAGCTGATTCCGGCGCAAGAAGAAGTAGGCGAAGCTCTAAGCGATGCTGTGACAGCTGATGCTCGCGTTGGCGCATGCCCTAAGTGTGGCAAAGATCTGTTAATGAAAAACTCTGCCAAAACGCGCTCCAGTTTTATTGGTTGTTCCGGTTGGCCGGATTGTGACGTGACCTATCCGGTACCTCAAGGTAAGATTGAGCCGCTGGAAGAATTATGTGCAACATGCGGCAGTCCGCAGATCAAGGTAACGCCTTTTAGGTCCAAACCAAAGACCGTTTGTGTGGATCCGGCATGCCCCACAAACCACGAACCGGATTTGGTGGTAGGAGAGTGTCCGACATGCGCCGCTACCGGCGTAAAAGGAGAGCTGATAGCACAAAAAAATCCACGCACATTAAAGCGCTTCATCCGCTGCACAAACTACGAGACCTGCAACACATCGTACCCGCTACCGCAAAACGGCAAACTGAGCATCCCTGATGAGACCTGCGAATCCTGCGGCACCCCAATGATCACAGTAACCACTAACCGTGGGCCATGGACTTTATGCCCCAACCTAGAATGCCCGGCAAGACTGGAAAAAGAAGAAGCCAAGAAAGCAGCCGGTGGCAAAGGTGGAGCTAAAGGCAAGGGCAGTAAAGCGAAGTCTGGTGCAAAGAAGAGTACGGCGAAGAAGAAGGTGACAACTAAAAAGGCAGCAAAATAATCCCTTCAATGGCATGCTGAAGTTATACATGAGGCTATTGATGAAATCGGGGTCAATATATTTCATGCAATGAAAGCTCGAAATCGCTCATTGCCATGTTGTTGGGAAGTTGATTGTATGGACGTAATAAAGTATGGTGCGAGCAAAGGCTCGCTTCTAATATTGCTAAACATAGTTGCAATCCCCCAATTGCATTACGAAGGCGCGCGTCATTTCGGCTCTGCTGCCTCTTTCTTCTTTTACCTCAGATGCAACTATGTATGTCTGCTTAAGTAGTTAGAGCGAACACCGCTGCACAGCACAGTTACTGTGTGCTGTCTCCAATCACCCATGTGAGTCCTAATCGCTATGTTCATGGTTACCAATATACATAGATTATTCAAAATTGATAATAATAGTAAAGGCAGTGTTTCTCAAATACTTTGCAGACATTATATACTGTCCTTTTTCAACGTTTTCAGCATTTAACACAAAATACCCATTGTCTGTTATATCTATTGAGTGGCTAGTAGCATTGTCAAGTATTAGGTATGGCATAGTCGCATAAATTTCATAAGGGTCGGACTTTTTTGTGCCAGACCATCCGTCACCACATGAAAAACTCGCTCCTCTTTCTCCTACAAGTAGTTCGCCCTGATATACAGAGTTTCCCGGACTACTGCCTCCGTTATCAAATTTTCCATCAAAAACACTGATACCAGAGAGTTTAAGCAACTCTTCGACATTATCATCAACCTTTTCATCATTGATGATATCAATTTCCCATAGACTTGTGCCTTCACTCGATTTTCCGTAACTTTGAAGGCAGTCGTGATTCAATATCCAAGAGAATTTATACCCATAATCTTCTGGATAAGAGCTTGGATTGGGGCAATAATATCCCATATTAACAATCGGATATACACTCCATGAGTCAAAGTCATCCATTGCATAATTGCTAATAAACACTAGTTGTTGCCCTTGCGACACATTGATGGGAATAGCAATTTCGTCAATTGCGTCAAAGTAAAATGGCATAAGCTCACCTACCATACCAGTGTCAGGCACTATCTCTTCGCCATATCTATCTAATGGTTTTTTTGGAATGTAAGCATTTCCTTTTGTATCTCCATAATGTGTAGTTAGGGGAAAGTATAGTTCTTTTTCCTTGATAAAGAACTCACAATCGCTCTCATAAGCTTCTTCATAACTAAGCCAATTGTCATCTGAATTCTCTTTATTGATTTGCGTTTCTTCAATCGGGGCTTCAACTGGATTTTTAATAGAGCCTGTCTCTGTCTTCTCATTCCTAGTTGAGCTGCTGCTGCTTTCGCCGCTGCAAGAAAAAAGCGAAAACACCATTGCGATACAGACTATTAGCACAGCAATCTTTGCAAAATTAACTCTCCTAAGGTGTTTTTCTTTTGACAAATCATACTTATTCATAATTTACAACTCCACATCATAATTAGCTTCAATTATCTGGCTAAGCAGCAGCAATTTTTAATTAAGTACTGCTATGCGTTTGCAACACAAAGTTGCCAAAACAAATAAATGTGGGGGAATGAAGAAGGATTATAGTACTGATTTCCGACCCCGTGCCCTGCCAAGAAGAAGGGCATCCACCCACGGTCGGCAAACCAAACTCGGAGCTTTATAAAAGACACCCAAGAAAAGCAGATGCCCTTCTGCGTGTGTGTCTCGTTATAAAGGCTCCGTAATGAACCAAGTTTAGTTTGCCAACGCCGATTATACCAATACAATTGTTGAAACTGCGCAAGAATTTTTNNTTGAGGTTATATTATTGATGGTTTATTAGCAAGATGTTATTGATATTTGTGCAGGAAAGACTGAGCAATTGTGTGAGCGATAGCCAAAAGAGCATTCCTGTTCTTGTTTTCGATGGGCAATTAAACTGACTGGAGCAAGCAGGTAATTAGCCTTTTTATTTGCTATTAAACATAAAAATAATAATAGAAGAAGCTAATAAAGAAATTATATAGTATAATGACTTATGGAGAAAAGTAGAGTATATATTCCTAAGGATCACCCAAACCCCCCCCCAGAAGTGCGCGAAGTTGAGGTAGCCCAGATTTTGGCTGAGCACTATCAAACCATTGTTGAGTTTTTATTACCAATAGATGGTTATAAAGTCAAAACCCTGACATAGTCTTTCATGGTTTGATGTGGGAAATAAAGTCGCCAGTTTGAACTTCATTAAAAAACACGATAAGAACTCAATTTGTTGGGATAGGCAATAAAGCTTGGAGATTTGATATACTAGTTACGTTTTAAGGAAACAATTTGTTAGGAAGTTAGATGCTGGGTGTTGAAATTGTCCTAAAGCAGAGCGCTTTCAAGCATGGCATAGGTGAAGCTGACATTTTAAATGCAACCACAAATTTTATCTATGATGGATCAATGGATAACGATGATTACAGGCGGTTATTAGTTGGTTTTGATACCAAAGGTAATCTAATTGAAGTCATGTATGAGGTTATTAATGAAGATAGGGTCAATGTATTTCATGTAATGAAAGCCCGAAAAGCGCTTATTGCAGCTGTTATAGGAAGGTGATCGTATGAAAAAAAGAGACAAGGATCTAACTGAAGAAGAGGCAAGTGCATTAGATGAATATTATACAGAGAACCTACCTACTCTTGGAGCTAATGAGGGCGGTATTTTTGACAGAAGAGTTGGTCACCTTTTAGTTATTGATGAAGTAACGGCGACATATATAAAGTCAGAGACCGACAACTCAAGCAAAACTCCAACTCAGATTATCAGTGATCTGATTAAAGAGAAGTTAAGTATCGCATAGCTTTAAGATATTACACCTGATTTATTATAGAAAACATGTTATTGTAAGTATTACAGGAAAGGCCGGGCAATAGTTGAGCGATAGCTAAAGGAGCATTCCTGTTTTTCTTTTTGCCCTATATTTGGGCTAAGCGGACAAATCTTTCTTTTCACCGGCAATAACCATGTTTGGTATGTAATCGTCTTTCTTTGGCATGAATACAAACGATATCGCGCCAGAGGGGCAGTTGTCTTTGCAGGTGCCGCATTTGCTGCATTCGTTTTGGGCAGCGGCATAATGTGGGTCTAATTCCTCTTTGCATACAGTGGAGCAGATATTGCAGTCGCCGCCGTTTGCACGGATGCATTTTTTGCGGTCTACAACCGGTTTGAAGAATCTGTTGCCCAGGCTTATCAGCGATAGTAGTGCTCCCATCGGGCAGATTTTGCCGCACCATTTGCGAAATACTACAAGCTCTAAAACCAGCAACAAGGGATATATCAACAAAGACAGGCTAAAGTCTTCAACGCCAAAGAATTGCCAGGCTACGATGATTGTTCCAAATAAAAGACCTATCGGGCACAGCAGGCAAAATACCGGGAATCCAAATATTGCGGCAGAGAGAAGCGAGCCGCCCAAGATAATGTGGCGTGAATCAAGTTTTGAGCGTTTAGACGGGCAGCTGGCCGCACACGATGAACAACTTGTATTGACATTCACGCTACTCGTACTGTCATTCCCGCGAAGGCGGGAGTCCATCGTTAGAACTTGCTGAGACAGTGGATTCCCGCCTTCGCGGGAATGACAGTGGGAGGTGTGAGCTAGAGAGGTGTTGCTGTTATACGAACTATTGACAGAGGGGGTCAATGCATTCTCGCTTTTGCTCTTGCCTTCTCCGTGAATCTTTTTGCGGATAAACTCTCTGGCTGCACTTATCGGGGCTATTGGACAAATCCATGAGCAGAAGAACTTGCCAAAAACCATTACCAGTACAACTATCACAGCTAGCACAAATGCTGCTTGCAAGAAGATCGATCTGCTGGCAAGCATGCTCTCTATTGCCCCTAGTGGACAGATGGCGGCAACTGCCTGCCAACCAAAAGAGGATAGCGTGCCCAGATTTGTATTGAGGATTAGTCCTACTGAAACTATTGCAAACACCGCAAGCAAGCTTGCCCACCTTAAGTACTTCATCTTCATAGTGGTCGCTCCTTGGAGGTGGCTTCGATGTTTACGCCGCGTCTGGTTGAGCCTTTGTAAGTGCGATAACTGGATGAAGGACAGATGTTTTCGCAGATTCCGCAACCGTTGCATTTTGAACTATTTACAACCGGCTGCCGATTATCGTTAATTGTTATGGCATCAAACGGACAGTAATCGGCGCATTTGCGACAGCCGCCAAGCTTTTCAAATGCTATGCATAACCCCGAATCAATTACTGCTTCGCCTATCCATTCCAACTTAGGGTCAAAGGATGTGCTCAACGCTCCGGTTGGACAGCTTATGGCGCAAAGCATACAAAAATCGCAGAAGCCCTTTCCGGTAGCGTCCAAAATCGATGGGTAGGGGTCTAGCGCGACAGCTGCTTGATCCTTACCTTCGGCTCTGCGGTAACTTTCAGAAAACTTGGTGTGAAAGTGCAGCTTGGGTGTGCGGATGTTTATGATGCCGTCTTCAACATCACAATTTACCACGATGTCGCGCGGACAGGCTCCTCTGCACCTATTGCAGCGTATGCAAGCACCTATGAAGTGTTCTTCGCTTTGTATGCCCGGTGGGCGCAAAGGGGTTGCAGTCGCTCCGACAGATTCTATGGCTCGTAAGGTACCGCCGACACCTAAAAGTGCCGCCGCTCCAAGGCCTCCGATAACTAAACTTCTTCGACTAATCAGCGATTCTCTCATCGCTTTCGCCTTCCAAGAGAGCGGCAATTACCTCCAGATCGAGCTCTAAATAACCTCGAACAGCTTTTAAGACACCCAGGTAAAATCGAGTCTTAAGAATCTTGTTAGCGCGCTCGATGAGCATGTCTATCCATGTAAGAATATGGTTTTGGATAAACTCGCGAGAAAGCTTAAGGTTTCTGTCTGCTTCTGCAAGGTCTCCCTTCGAATAAGCTGCCAAGATGCGCTCGGAAAGTATTGCCAGAAACTCCAGCTCAAAACTTATGTGGTCTTCAGGCAACCTCACTGTTCCGGAAAGTTTTATGCCCTCAGTCATGAAGAGTCTGTATATCTCATGGCGTGGCTCTTGATAAAAGAGAGCTTCCTCGCCTAAAAATATACTTGCGTAAGGGACCGCTACCAGTTCATCAACGGTCTCTATACCGTCAAAGCACATGGTAAAGTCGGTGGCCAAGCTTTGACGAGTGCCGGTATTGCGCTTGCGCAGACCTCGACCCATGTCGTTAAATCCATCGGCCAAAAGACCTTCTCCGCCTAACTCTACTGAGCGATCTATAAGGTTCATAGACGCAAAGACATCGATGTCTTCTTCTGACAGTGGTTTTAAGAAGAGACGTGAGAACATCCTATAGCTATCGGCTCGGCCACGAAGTATTTCGGCGATCGTCTCATCAACGCCCACGTCCACTGCGATTGTATTTGATGTTGTCATGTCTATCCCCATGTTAAACATCCTTCCTTGTTTCATCCCTTGCTCGGGCGAGGAGCTTGTGCCTCGCCCGAGCGTTTTGTGCTTCTTTCAACTCCAAAAAGCTTTAGTCCATTGCTTGTGTTACGGTTTTTTCACCCATTCCTCGCCATGCGGCTGTGCTTTCGGAAAGGATGTATTTTGTTGCCGGAGTTGCGGTTCCGGACTCCAGGCTGTAGACCTTCTTGCCGGATTTCTCAGCTGCGGCAAGTGCTTGGCTTGCGCCGGAGTTAGGATCATCTAAGTCGCCGTAGTAACGCGCACGGCATGCACAGTTGTGCACGCAAGGCGGTACTGCGTGCTCCGGATCAGCGGTGTCACGACCATTTTCCACACCATCACTGGCGGCGGTTAGGTGATTGCAGAGCGTGCACTTTTCCATAACGTTCTCATCAGAGTTAAACCAGCGAACACTGGGGCGTGAAGTGCCTTCAGAATCTGAGAATGGGCAGCCGCTCAAACAANNGGCCTGTTTGCACCCTCGGGGTCGGAGTATGGACAGCCTCCCAGGCAGGTCTTACAGCCGATGCACTCACTTTTGTTGATGAGCACAACGCCGTTGTCCGGGTCACGATAAGACGCACCGGTTGGGCATATCTCAACACATGGAGCCTCTTCACATTGCTGACATTGAATCGGCAGCCAATACATCTCGATGTCAGGATGCTTACCTACAGGATCAACATTGATAACGTCGCACCAGTAGTTACCCAGCCCTACGTTGTTTTCAAACTTACAAGCTACGATGCAAGACTGACATCCGGAGCAGCGATCGAGGTCTACTACTAAACATCTCTTAGGCATTACATACCACCTCCTGCAGCAGCGAATTCAACGATAGGTGTGTTGAGCTCGGTATTCTCCATAATTACGCCAAGGTCGCTTACATACTCGTTGGCAGTTGTTGGCATAAATGGTGCAAATTCTTTTGGCTGTGTCCAAATGTTACTTGGTTTTTCGGACTTCTTGATGTTTACCTGGAAGCCACGATTAACGTAAGAGCCATAAACTTCATTGAAGTTGCAGTCGATGGCGTTGGTGATAACGTTAACGTTACACTCTTGCCAACCACCGGTCTTGTTGCTTTGCAATGAGTCGTAGCACTCCGGGTTCCAGAAACGCTCCATCCAAAGTACGTTAGGTGCAACAACCTCTGACACGTAAGCGATAGCGCGAATTGGATCGCCGGTCTTGGTGTTGTTTTCTTTGATCTTGGCATATGAGCGCTCGGTGCCCACCATCTCTTTTGCATTGTAGTCTGCACCTTGGGTGCGGCGAGATGACAGCTCTACCCAATCTCCATGCTTAATGCCGTACTCATCAGCAGTAGCCGGGTTGATGCGCACAAACGGCGCAGGATACAACTCGCGAGCATAAGGAGCATGGCGCATGGTTCCGTGATGGAAGTAGTATAGACGTCCGGATGTTAATGACAATGGGAACTCAGGATCAAACGGGGCAACATAGTTGCCGCCGTTAGCAACATTGGGAGCCTCATTTTGTAGCGGTACGTTACAGATTGGTGAGTACTCGCCGGACCATGTGCCAACGCGAGGATCAATATGAGTGTTCTCACGTGGATAGCAATAAGGGAAGCCATTGGTCGAGAGCTTGATGTGTATCTGGTTATACACTTCGCACTTGCGGCTTTCGGTTCCAAAGCCCATAGGTAGACCGTCTGATGCTTTAACAAGATGTTGACCGTAAGTCCAGAAGGTATCCGGATCTTCAGCAAAGTAGAAATCATGGTTGTTCTTGGCAAACTCCATAAAGCTATCAATGTCTGTTACAGCTTCATCGTAGCCTTCAATCCCTTGCTCTTTAAACTTGTCGATATGTGCCTGCCATGTTGCAGCTTCGTCTTCTTCGCCACCCATAACGCCCATGCCTAATGGGAACTGTAATCCCAACTGGGTCATGGTCTGACCGGTGGAGCCAAAGATCACACTGTCAAGTTTTGTGTTGAGTTTCTCAGAAGCAGCATTGATAACACGTAGCGGCGGTACAGAGTTGGGTACTGTCTCGCCGAGGTGAATGATGCCCGGGCAGGGGAATGAGTAATTGAGCTGACCAAATGAGCTGGCACCGGTAGCTTCCAACCACTCTTCGAGTGGGAAGATGAGGTCGGCGTACTCAATCTGAAATGATGTGATCATTGGATACTGGCAGATAATGAAGTCTACGCCGTCGTTCATGATCGCGTTGTGCCAAGCACCGGCTGCACCAAGTACAGCAAGTTTATTGCCGGACATGTCAAACCATACACGCGGCTTAAAGGGCTCGCCTGTCTCGATAGCTTCGCGAACAGTTGGGATGTGGCTATGGCACCAGTTGTACAGACCGCGATGGTTTTTCATTCCCAGGCGGTCGAGTAAAAGCTGGTTCATGGCAAACTGGGTTGCACCATTTTGGAATGGAGCAGCGTCGGGTAGTGTGCCATTTTGGAATGATGCAATGCGGGCTTCGTTAGCTTCAACGGTAGCGCCTACTTCGTAGCCGATACCATACATCTGACCAAACATGCCACTAAAGCCATTCCAGAACTGGGTTGGGCGTGGAGCTTCGCCATCAGCAGGCAAAGCGCCGTTTTGTGTAAGCGTGGCACCCGGTTTATTGACGTAACCCATGATCATGTCCAGACCCATGAGTCCATCAGGTACTTGGGATGCAGTCTCTTGCATGTCGGCTGCAACACCGTTTGCGATACCGGCAGCCAAACCTTGCTTGCAAGGAGCGGTATAGATATCAATCGCCTCGCGGATACGATCCTCAGGCACCCAGCAGAACTCAGCAGCTTTTGCCAGAGTCCAAGGGTCGGCTTCATCGCGATAGATTTGACCGGCACTGCGTGACTGTTTGCCGTTAACGGCAGCTGTGGCTAAAACTTGCGGATTAACCTGCGCTTTTACGGTTGCCGGCTCGCCAAATGGTAGGGGAGCGATCTCGCCGGTGTTCTCATCAACACATACATATACCGGAGTGTCTGCCGGGGTGGTCTGTGCTTCTGCACCAAAGACCTCGGTAGCCAGCCACGGTAGATGAGTGTCGGGATTGATGAGGAAAGGCATGTTGGTATAAAACTTGGTGAACTCCTCGTCGTAGAGTTTCTCATCTAAAATCACGCGATACCAAGCCAGGATAAGAGCAGCATCTGAACCGGGTCTGACCGGCAGATGAACAGTAGCCTTAACGGCATCAGGTGAGAAGTTTGGATCTACTACAATGGTTTTGCAACCACGCTCGCGCAATTCAGCCATACCGCGACCTGATTGCGAGGTCTGAGATACAGACGGCTGAGCAGCCCAAAGCACCAATACCTTGGTGTCTTGAGAAACGCCCTTGGCTTCTTCGATTGGAGCGAGTCCCTTAAATGGCTCGCGTACGGCATCGTCTGCGATAGATTGGTCAGCTCCACCATACATGTAAGCAGCTTCGGTGATACGTGGCAGATAACACTGCGCACAACCCGGCTCAAATACTGTCGGTGAACCAAGTGCCATCGGCGTTGTCATAGCCTGCATAAAGCTGTAGGCTCCGCCGCCACCAACTGATGCGAAGAATGAATAGGTGCCGTATTGCTCGATAGCCTCTGCGATCTTGGTGGCTGCTAAGTCAATGGCCTCATCCCAGCTGATACGCTCCCATGCCGCATTGGCTGCACCGCGAGCACCGGTTCTCTTTAGAGGATAGAGTACACGTCTGGGGCTGTAGCAGGTATGTATCTGATTTAGACCCTTGAGGCACATCGATCCCTGAGAGGTGGGAGCGTCCGGATGTCCCTCAATTTTAATTACCACACCGTTTTCAACATAGACCTTGCACGGACAGGCTTGAATGCATCCGTGGCAAGTTGAATTGTAGAAAACACGGTCACTTGCTTGCCCTGCTGCCGAACCTCCACTTTGCTGCGGTGCAGTCTCTTGCAGACAGCTGGTAAGCATTGAGCTCATAGCAACTGCTGCGCCGGCTACGGTCGCGCCTTTGAGAAAAGTACGTCGATTCATTGTTTTCGTCTCTTGCATATGTAAACTCCTTTCGTTTCCCTCGTTTTACTTATTTGCTTTTCGTCTTGACTCCAAAAACTCCTTTCCCTCCTCAGTTATCTTCCATCCGTCTGAATAGACAATGCTGCCCGCGGCAGCTAACTTATCTACAAAAACACTAGGCTGCATTGGGCGATCATCTGCCGCTCTGCCATACATCAAAATGTCGCGACCACGCAAAAGCTCGTCTATCTCCGCATATGAATGAGGGTCTTGCAAAAACTCCAAGACATCCAAGTAAGTGTCATAGCGCTCGGGAGCCATCTCAACGAGATCTTCTAGGCGATTGGTTGGCTTTAACTCTTCTATTAACGCTCGCCCAACATCGTTTGTTTCAAAGGCGTAGTCAGCAATGCGATCATCTATTTCGTCAGCCGTAAGACCTTGTTTGCTTTCTTCTGTGACAGTGTCGCCCGCTAAATCAAGCTCAAAAAGATCCAGAGCCTCGGTGTCTACAAGCCACTGCACGAGAAAATATGGCGGTTGGGTAACGCATTGGTACTCCGTCATACTTTGAATACTGTTTTCTAGGTCGCCAAGCAAAATTCGCTTTGAAACGCAACTGTTAAGGATGCGATAGAGAACAGGCCTACACAAAGGATTTTGGATAAGTAGGGCACGGGCTTTTTCTAACTTACGCTCAAATTCCATCGCTTCTTCAAAGACGATATTGGTATTGCCAAAATGGGCAGTATCGATAGCCACTCCCTGAGGCACAGAGCCATCATTGATCCGGGTCATGTATTCTCCTTTTCTCCTTGTGTTAAAAAGTATCTTCTTGTGAGCAAGAATATGAAAACCGCAATATGCGTGATTCTATGATGATAGTGAGTGATTTTAGTTATCTAAGCGAACTAACGCATTTTGCATTAAGATGAATTGCATATAATGCTATATGAAAAACAGCGTGTTCTAATGAATAAAATTGCTTAAATACTAAACTATATCTACAATAAGCTAATGCGGTAATAAATGTGGAGTATAATATTTGTGAATCACAGGGCTACAGGAGGAGAACTAAATACTTATGCCAAGAGCAAGGGATCGCAAGCGCGATGATTTAGGCTACAGTCTTTTGCAAGAATTAACCATGCAATGGTCTGCTTTACCTTATTTAGGGCTAGGCATTTTACTGGCATGGGTCGCGCTCACGTTTAGCGGCACGCTCTGGCTTTCAGATGTAGAGATAAACGGCACCAATCTTTCTTATTTATACATTGCGTCAACTGCTGCTTCTGCTGTTGTGTGCTTGCTCGCTCCGTTTGAACTTCCTTTTATACGCGGCATTCTGTCCAGCCATCGCGCTGTTTTAGGTATGGGAAGTTTGGCAGGGGTAGGGGCGTTATTCATCGTAGCCTCCGGTCCATATTATTTACTGTATGTTAACGAGCCACTAAGCTTTGTGCTGTTTTGGTCCGGTACGGTATTTACCGGTATGGGCACCGGCGCAATAGCTCTTAAGTTTGGTGAGTTATATGGAGAGCTAGCTCCCAGGCGAGTGCTTCTCTATATGTCTTTGTCTCAACTGGTTGTAGTTTTTATCTACTTTGCCGTTGTTGCATCTCCTTCTTGGGCACCTATAGCAGGCGGGCCATCTATTGTAGGTATTCTGGCTTTTTGCTTACTGCCGGTCATTGCTGCGGTTCTGGCAAAGACACCCAGTGAGATTCTGGAATCCGGAAGAGAGCGCGCGGCGCAAGAGCCGCAAAAGCTGCAAGAGTTGCAAGAGTTGCAAGAGTTGCAAGAGCCTCAAGAAGCAGAGCTTGACTCGGCACATTTAAGTAAGCTACGTGCTGAATACAACGTAAACTTACAAACGATTCCGCGTGCATTTTGGCGCTTGATCGCATTGACGTTTTTGCTATCTGTCGTAGCCTCCATGGTTCGAGGTACAGTTGTTAACTATCACGCACTGGCTATTACTTTAGAGGGCAGCAATATTTTGATGCTGTTGCGCTTTCCACTCGCAGTTGTCTTCATATTGGTTGCTTTGCGTCTCAATGCCGGACAGATGAACTTTGGCAAACTATATTCGCTGATTGCAATCATTCTCGGAGTTATGATTGCCAGTGTGCCGATATTTGGGCAACTAAGCTCCGAGTTAAGCATTCTTACATACTTTGCCTCGACCATACTGGAGTTTGTACTTTGGTGTTTACTGGCATTTATCGTGTTCCAAAAGAAAACATCACCCATTTTCATATTTGGATTTGGGCGCGGAGTCTATTTGTTAGGCAGCGCGTTAGGGTGGTGGTTAGGTGCACAGATCGTTCCTCAGCTGACCTCGATAACTAACGATTTTAACTTCTATATAATCAGTGCCGGAGTCGTCTTGGTGCTCTCATTGATCTTATTTTCAGAAAAGAACTTTGAGCGCCTATTCTCACCGATCAGCGAAAACGAGCTTTCATTAGAGGAGTTAATGGAAACCGATCTGACTGAAATAAAAGGGAAAGAAAAAAGCGAAGACAAAAAAGGCAAGTTCTCGCTTTGCATTGAACGACTTTCTGAGCTTAACCACCTATCAGCGCGTGAAGCTGAAGTGTTCAAGTATTTGGCTATGGGACACGGCAGTTCCTACATCGCCGAGCAACTGCAAGTCTCATGGAACACGGTGCGAACTCACACTCACAATGTGTATGTAAAGCTGAATGTGCACTCGAGGCAAGAGCTTATGAGTTTGATTGATAAGGAGATGGAGGGGTGATAAATCTATCCGAGTTAGTCTCGACCTGGATCGTTTTCTATGGCACAGATACATTGGATAAAAATGATAACAATTAGCCGAACGGAGCACACAGTTTCTTGTGGTGTTGTAATTATCAAGAAAAACGTATCGAATGCGCAAAGACTCAACAACAATTACAGCGTGAAAATAATTGCTCTTTATAATTCAATTTTAAGCCACAAAATAAGTAAGAAATTGAATTAGTGTTTAGCGCAGAGGTGGGCGCTGTCGAAATATCTGGTCGCAGATGCGTACAGCAATGAAAGACGATGCCTTACAACCACAAGCACGATAATCGCATATGCCTAATAGGAGTCTTACTTTCTGCGCGACACTTACTATACATCAGTTCTTAAGGGATGCAGTGAAGGGACGACAAGGGTATTTGGTTATGATAGTTGTATGGTGCTTGGTATGATAGTGGCACCAATAGCACTGCCTACTTAAGCGAGTGCTTTTATAGCCACTACTATACCATGTGCCACAAAACTGCCATACCCAAACAACTGCCTTGTCTTCTTCACTGCATCCCTTAAGAACTGATGTACAGTAAGTGTCACGCAGAAAGTAAGACCTACACTCCGCATGTGCGATCATCGGGCGTATGGCTGTAAGGCGACATCTCCCATCACTAAAAACTCTACGACCGGATTTCACTCTACACCCGAGCTTCTACGCGGGCGGTAAAAAAATTGAGCTATCGATCCACACAAGCCTCTTCTGCGCTAAACACTAATTTAGTGTGGTAAGGAGACAAAACCTAATTGTCTCCTTTGTTTCTTTAATCCTTGCGGTCAGACTTCATTTTTACGTTGTTTGCTATGTGGTCTAATCTGGCCATTACTACGTCTTCTACTTCCATGCAAAATGGCACTTTGAGTTCGGATAAGATGCTGGTGCGTAGATAGCTTTTGCACTCGTCGCATAGGTATAAGCGATGTGCCGGGTCGTCTTCAGCATGAAAATAGTGCAGCTTACTTTGATTTTGGGTGCCGCAATGCGCACAGCGGATGCGTTCAAACTCCCAGTTTGCGCCGCATGTTGTGCAATAAAGCATGCGACCATTTCCCTCGCTGGATGGTGTGTGTCCGACATATCCCAATGCAGCGTGCCCGCCGCAAACCGGGCAACGAAGTGGCTTAGTATTGCTTTCATAACGCTCTTTGTCTGGCACATAGTGAGCCATTGCTAGTTTTGCAGCCGGTTCCAGCATAGGTTTAAGCGCACATTTAAGTGCTATGCCCAGCGCACCAGCTTTGTTTGTGAGTGTTTCAGCCGCAGCATTTTTAGGACTTGATTGGCTTACTGCAACTTCGATTGCGGTATTTAGCCAAAGGCTTGGATCGTATCCTGCTTGGTCCAACTCAACTTCTTTGATCAGTTTGTTCCAGTCAAAGGTGCGAAGTGTGGATACCGCATCATCACTGAGTCCGGCATTTCCTGCGATATATTCCGAAAAGCTGGTAAGTGAAGACAGGAATAGTTCTTTATTTATAGTAAGCGGAACCATTAGAAATAGAGGTTTCTCATCCCAGTACCAGTTTAAAATCTGTTCACTTGCAGGAAGCACATGGTTTAAATCAGCCTGCACTTTTGTAGCATAATCGTGTTGGAGTTGCCAAAGACCTCTAAAAAAGCTCAAACGCCTATTGTCGTTTTCTTTTAGGAGAGGCTTATATTCCTCTATAGCTTTATCAATCAAAGTGAGATCCATTGCAGTTAACTCCTTTTTGTTGCCGGGTATTATTACATCATAAGATAAGTTAGAGACTCCGGACCAGATTTCTGGTCCGGAGTCTCTTGGGTGTCCACAAACGGCTGCAAGGAGCCGTTTAAAGTGACATTCTTGCTTTGTGCGGTTGTCACTTCTTCTCGTCGTCTATCTCTACAACTTTCTCACCTTTATCCAGCTCTTCGCGTGCCCAGTGTCCCCAGTGGTATAAGGCATCGCTTTCGCTGATGAGGCCGTTGCCAAACATGACTTTGCGCATGCGTCGGTATGGTTGGAACAAGCCTGCACCTAAGAAGATGTGGGCGATTCCAAATACTGCAAGCATCAAAAACGCAATGTCATGAAGTAGGCGCATTATAATCATCACGTCAGCCGATATAGCAAGTGAAAATGGTGCTGTTCCAAGCATCAAGACCACACCGCTACCGCAGATCATAAATCCTGCCAAGAAGAGTACGCCGTCAGCCACACGTTGCCCTGATTTAACTTCATGCTGATCGGGCATGTGCACCTTTTTGGGCATAAGCATGTATGGCAAGAAGCGCTTCATAAATGTTTTGTCATCTTTATCCCACTTAGCAAAGTAGTTTTTGAACAGATGACCTACTCCCTTGGGAGCGGTGATTGCACTTATCATCACAGCAAGAACCAATAATACACCGATAACGCGATGTCCCATACGCATTGCAAATGTCACCTCGGAGGGCAGCATATTGTTGAGCGCCGGAACAAAGACAAACAGTCCGCTTATTGTGAGCAGGAGGATGCAAACTACAGAAATGCCGTGAGTCAGACGAGTCTGCAGGGTATGGCGCTTAATATATGTAGTCATTTTTACTCCCCTCCTTTTTTGTTCTTGCTTGCGGCTTTGTCGTGGCTATCAACACTTCCGTCAGCACGCCAGACAACTTCACCGGTATTGCGATCAATTGTCTCATGTTTTTGCGGATCATAATGCAGATCGCCTCGCTTGTAGCCTATACCCATCAAGAACGATACACCAAGACCTAAAACTGTTGCTGCGGCTGCAAGTCCCGTTACCGGTTTAGCCCAGTCGAGTAGGTTGGTCACAGGGTTAACGCTTGGGTTGGCAGGAAGTCCGTATGTATCCACAGGGTATTTAAGTACCGTGATCACATGTAGACCATCAAGCTCATTCTCGCCATATACCGACGCTTGGGTTGCGGGATTAAGCTCGCGGATTTTGAGAAAATCTACACGCTCATGGGCTTTGGCGATCATTTCGCTGCGTGGACCGAAGTCTAGCGCACCTGCCGGGCAGGTATGCACGCAAGCCGGTTTGTTAAACTGGGTTTCAGTCTCGCCCTTATCCTCGTTGATGGATGGAGTTTTACCGTTGCTGATACGATCCATGCAAGCGGTGCACTTATTAATCTTGTTTTGTGAGCCGTGAAAACGCGGCACATCAAAGGGGCAAGCGGAAGCACAATACTCGCAACCTACACATTTGCTCTCATCAACCGAGACAAAACCGGTATTTGGATCTTTGTATAAAGCGCCGCTAGAGCAAACAGCCACGCAGCCGGCGTTGGTACAGTGCATGCAACTGCGGCGACCAATTGACCAGTTAACGCCCCATTTTTGATCGGTATCAGTCTCTTTGAATGTAACGATCAGGCGGGTATCGCCGTTAAGATCCATCGGCGACTGGTAAGATCCGGTGGGCTTATTGACGTTTTTGCCCAAGGGTGAAGGTAGTTGGTTCCAGCACTTGCAAGCAACTTGGCAGCCCTTACAACCCGTGCATTTGGAAGTATCTAAATAAATTGCATAATCAGCCATTTATATCACACCCCTTAAGCCTTCTCGACATTGACAAGGAAGGCTTTGTACTCCGGAATATAGGAGTTTGGATCGCCTACGTTGGGTGCCAGGTCGTTAACTACGTCACCGGTGGAATAATCGCCGGCCCAACCCCAGTGATGGATCATGCCCACGATATGGGTCATCTGCCCGTTAACCTCAAGCGGGCGGATACGTTTGGTCACAAAGGCGGTCACTTTTACGTCACCGCGGTTGTTCCATACGCGCACGATGTCACCGTTCTTGATGCCCTTTTCCTCGGCCAGCTCTACCGACATCTCAACAAACTGCTCGGGGCGGCTCTCTACGAGTGCCGGGCAACCACGGGTCTGAGAACCGGACTGCCACTGCTCCACAACTGAGTAGGTGGTAACAGCGATCGGGTAATCATCGCGCGAACCTTTTTTGACCGACGGATGATCGGCAAACATGATGCACGGCGAGTTTTGGCGCTTGTTCAAGACATTGTCTGTGGGCGACTCAAATGGCTCGTAGTGTTCAGGAAGCGGCGCGTCTTTCATGGAATAAGACAAAAGACGTGCGTTTTGCTCCCAAAGCATCATGAAAGCTTTATTGTTTGGTGGAGTAGGTACGTTGGTGCCATCCGGCCCTGCGGCTTGGAAGCCAAAATCGGGCACATCGTTGCGCTCCCACTCGGTACCGTTCCACTCCACGACCTTGCGCTCCGGATCCCAAGCTTTACCCTTGGAGTCGGCGGCTGCACGGTTATAGAGGATGCGGCGGTTAAGCGGCCAAGCGTGACCCCAACCGGGGTAGATGCCAAGTCCGCTCTTGTCGTCGCGAACACGACTGCCAACAGCCTGCATGGATGGGTCGTATTTAGCGTCGTTGTTGGCATAGTAACCTGTATAGATCCACATGGCGCATGCTGTTGAGCCATCAGCTGCCAGGTTGGCAAAGCTGGTCATCAGCTGGCGATCTTTCCAAGTGGCTCCGTCTTTCCAGGTGTAGCCGTTGATAGCCATCGACACATTGCGAGGATCCACCTTGCCGTCGTCGCCATCGTAATCCCACTTGACGTTCAAAATTGCCTCGGGGCATTTACCGCCCTCAGTCTTGTAGAGTCTTACGATCTCTTTCCAGAAGCGGTCAACAATCTCGTAGTCCGGAAGCGCATCTTGGTAAGGATCAAGAGCCTTGTAGCGCCATTGTATCCAGCGACCGGAGTTAGTGATCGAACCCATCTTTTCGTAGATGAGAGCTGCCGGCATGTAGTAGACCTCAGTCTGGATATCTTCGGGTTTCATGTCCGGAGCTTTCCAGAAAGTTGCCGTCTCCGTCTCCACCCAGTCTGCAACCACCAGCCATTTTAGTTTGGCCATAGCTTGACGTGCGAACTTGGTGTTAGCGGTGGAGTGCGCAGGGTTCATACCCCAAGCAAAGTAGCCCTCGATGTCTCCGGAATCCATGTGTTGGAAAGTTGAGATATGGGTGAAGTCAAGATCTGCCGGAATCTTTGGCAGCCAGTCATAACCAAAGTCATTTTCAAAGGTTGCTTTTTCGCCGTACCACTCTTTGAGAGCGGAGATAAAGAACTTAGGCTTATTAGTGTAAAAGCCGTCAGAGTAAGTTTCGGCTTCCAGCCACTTTCTCAATGTGGAGTGAGAGGCGACCGTTGGCCATTTAAGGTAACCGGGGAAGTCGTAACAAAGCAGAGCAAAGTCTGTAGCACCCTGCACGTTAGGCTCGCCGCGAAGTGCGTTAACGCTACCGCCGGGCATACCAATGTTGCCCAAAAGTAGTTGCACGAGACACATAGAGCGAGTATTTTGTGCGCCATAGTGGTGTTGAGTTTGACCAAGCGCATAAAGGATGGCACCAACTTTGTCTTTAGCACCGGTTGAAGCATATATCTCGTAGACTTTTTCCAGAGTCTCTGCATCCATACCGCAAACCTGAGTTACGGTTTTAATATCATAGCGAGAGTAATGCTTTTTCATGATCTGATAAACACAATTAGGATCTGCAAGAGTTATGTCCTTTTTAGCAACTTGCTTGCTTG
>DBCW01000092.1:0-1094 GCA_002293265.1 Eggerthellales bacterium UBA948 | reverse complement strand
AGTTGTGGTGTATTTCTTCTTAGATTCATCCCAACCTGAAAACAGACCGGTTTCAACGTCAAACTTGTAATCCGGATGGATCAGCCAAGAGGCGTTGGTGAACTCTTTAACATATTCTTCTTGAATCTTATTGTTTTGGAGAATGTAGTTGATCATGCCGCCCCAAAATGCGATATCCGTACCGGGACGCATCGGGCAATACATATCGGCTACAGCTGCCGAGCGTGTAAAGCGGGGGTCTACAACTACGTTGATAGCGCCGCGTTTATCTCGGGCTTCGTGTACCCAACGGGCACTAAGAGGATGATTTTCAACATTGTTTGAACCACAAGTTAATAACACATCAGAGTTTTTAAAGTCGTTCCAATGACCCGTCATTGAACCGCGACCAAATGATGCTGCCAGACCGGCAACAGTGGAGCTGTGTCAAACTCGTGCTTGGTTGTCTATGGCAACCAAGCCAAGAGAACGCATCGCCTTAACGATGAGGTAGTCCTCTTCGTTGTTTTGCTGAGATCCACCAAGAGAGGCCATTGCCAAAGTGCGGTTTACAACGACACCGTCTTTGTCGGTCTCCTCAAAAGTGGCATCACGTGTGTCTTTTACGTGACGAGCAACCTCGCTGATAAGGTCGTCCCAGCTAATGTTTTCCCAGTCCGCTTTACCGGGCCTACGAACCATAGGTTTGGTACGGCGATTAGGATTGGGGATAACCTTACGGGTATCCTCGGTAACAACGCTGCGCAGCTGAAACATAGTTGCGCCTTTGGAACACAGACCACCGGCACTGATAGGGTGATCTACGTCGCCTTCCAGATTGATGAGTTCACCATCCTGGACCGAAATGATGGAACCACAACCCCCAGAACAATAGCAGCAGATGTTAGTATACTCATCAGTATTTACCAACTTCCATTCCTGATCTGCGTCAAATGCGAATGCACTGGATTGATTGGAGAGCTCGAAGGCCATGCTCCCGGCTAGTGCAGCTCCACCAGCTGCGAGAAAGCCTCTTCGGGTCAACTCCATTAGTCACCACCTCCCTTTCTTTAGTTCTTCCTCAACTTGACCAAAAGCCTCTACATAAAAGCCTC
>DBCW01000027.1 GCA_002293265.1 Eggerthellales bacterium UBA948 | reverse complement strand
TGGATCAACAAAAAAAACGCTGATTTAAATGTGATGTCATCCTGCTGAGCAATCATGCTTGCAACATGCTCGACTTTTGAAAGCACGAGTGTGCTGAGATCCTTGCCCTTGTATATATATCTCGTACTCATAACGGTTTCCTTGAAAGCATCAATAGATAGCCCAAAGCCTTGTTTGTGTGAAAAGAAATCTGGTCGTTTGCCTCAGAATAAGCTAACTGAGCGAGTGCAGCCTCTTCATTCAGCAAACCATCAACATAAAGAGCGATTGTAGGCATTGTGTCGTCATTAGCAACAGGACCTTTAACAATATCAAAAGAGTGCTGAATGCCCCCTTGCGTTCGATTGCTTTTTACCATTTCAAGCCACTCGCCGTTAAGATCATCAAAAACCTTACTGCTTAAGTCTTCCACCCATGAGAACTCAAAAGTGTAGATATACGCAACTCCGCCATATCTTAGAGAAAGTGCTTTAGCCCAGATCTCGGCTTGCTCCCGTATAGTTGTGGTATAAAATCCTCGTCCGAAATCGCGATTATTGCGTGAGTAACTTAAATCCATCTCATTAAATAAAACATTTGACCCATGATAAAGTGTTAGCTTTCTCACTTTGAGACCCTATCTAGATAATCACTGGCAAAACTGGCACCTTCGAATATATCTTGAGTGTGCAATACTTCGTAGTTTTCGCGCAACAGATCAAATAATCCATATTCCTTGAAGAGAACGGCTGTGTCATATAGGCTCATACCCTTTTTTTCAGCAAAACGATCTAGCGCTGCGACAATTATTAGGTTTTGCTCACGTTCTTTTTGCATAGCACACTCCGTTTTCATATTACATAGTATAACTCGCAAGTATACCTCTTTCGATGGTTTTCTTACTTAAGCCCTGTTCTCCCCGGACACACTCCTCTGTTATGCCCTGTTATGCTAAACTCCTTTGGCGCTAAAAGGGATTATGCCTTATTCTGTTACATGGCATTTTCATGGGGGCGGCTGCATATTGATTGGAAACAGCTTTGTTTAGAATCGTTGAGTTGCAAGGTGCTGACAATGTGAGGGATCTTGGCGGCATCCCCGCCTGCAAAGACCGTGTGGTGAACCCCGGTCTGTTTTATCGTGGCCCGGCACTTACGGCTCTTACCGCTAGCGATAAAGACCTTCTCTTTCGCCAGCTAAAAATAACCTGCATGATTGATTTGCGCTGTGGATGGGAACGCGACATTAGCCCCATTGCACCACAAAGCGGCGTTGAACACATGCATATTCCTTTCTACGACCTGGAGATTGTGGGGCTCGAATACCACGAACCTGCCAAAGGAACCAAAGTTATCGGGCGCGACGTTGCTTGCGATCCCGATCATTTCTATCGTTCGCTGGTTAATCCTCGCACAGTAGATCAGATGCGCAAAGGTCTTGCAAAGGTATTTGAACACACAATTTTGGGCGCTCCGGTTTATGTGCATTGCAGCAGCGGCAAAGATCGTGCAGGTATTATGGCTTTGCTTATTTTCGCAATTTTAGGCGCCAGCCGTGAAGATATTCTCGCAGATTACCTACTAACAAATATCTCCCGCGACAAAAACTATCAAAGTGCTTTTAAGAGATTCTTGCGCTTTACTGATGGCGATGAGGTGCAGGCTCACGAGCTAACACTTGCACACCGTGCGCGTGAAGAGAATCTAAGTGCATTCTATGAGGCAGTTGATGATAGTTATGGCAGCATGGATTCATTTATACGCAATCAGTTGGCAATAAGCGATGAGCATGCTCAGCAGATACGTTTGGCATGCACTCATGCACGATCCATGGTGCCCGGTTTAAAGATTAAAGCACTCGGTCGCTAGCAATTGCATGAAGTCATCAGATAGGTAGATTGGTAGTTTGCGCTCAGCTCGCTTTGTTCTGTGGAGATTTGGATTGCTGCCAAACTGAACTAATGCTCTGCAACACCAGGTGATATTACGCAGCGCAGTTACCATGAAAAAAGCGCGAAACCGCTCATCAAAGTTTCCGGGTTCAAAGCGTCCGTTAACGGCTCGCCAGTAATCCTCAATAAACCCTTCTATTTGATTTGCGGGAAACAAATACTCGCTATCCCAAAAAGTTGTGGTGGGCGAAACAAAGTAAGAAACGTCTTGGGCGACTTCGCCAATAATAGGGCGTTCCCAATCTACAAATGTTCCGGGTGACACGCAGAACATGCCGCTGTCTCCTGATGCTGATGCGGCTTGAATCGCCGAACCTTCAGGGATGAGAAAGTGCGACGGCAGCGTTTCTGTGTTAACAATGTGAGTGCAATCAGCATCATAACGCTTGGTATTTAGCTGCGGTTTAGTAGCTTCAATAAACGCCTCAACCCATTTGGTGACGCGTGCATCCTCAAAAGCCGAAGTAACATAAAACTCAAAACGCTGCATGCACTCCGCGAATAATTCACGCAAAGGATCCTCAGGTCTATGAACAAAACAGTTATCGCCTATGTCTACAGCATGAATGTTAGCCATCAGCTGTGCTGCACAGCGCAAGTCACCGGGGCGCAGATGGTCAAAGTCCAGCTCGTCACCTTCGCAATATTCCACAACAAGTGTGCCTTTACCCAGAGCCTTTGAGCTGTTATCGAGATAAAGTGCTTTTGGTGTACAGCCACTAGGCTCAATAGCCTTTAGCGCCTCGTATTCGTACAAGACTTGATCGTCGTGAAAAGGCTGCGGTGTAACGTTAACTCGCAATACATATTTTTGCTCACTTGTTGAAGCCTTAAACCAATAGTTGAGGTTATGCTCGCCCATACCCAAATGGTGCAACTCAAAAAGCGCATTGCAGTTTATGCCAAGCGCAGCTTGTAGCTCAACATTCTCCCGCAGGTACTGTGCAACCCTTAGCTTGCTATACTCGCTGTGCTCCATAATTCTTTCTCGTTTCTGATGCCTATATTTAAGATTGGCTGTGCGAAGAATTATACAGAGTATTGCATAAACTTAGGATCGTACAACTACCATTATATTTTTGAATAGTAGGCACCTTCTGTACCCCCTGTTACCTACTCCGTCCCATGTTATGCCCCTGTTATGCCGGCTGCGCCGCTTCTCCATAGTAAGCTACCAGTAAGTCTACACAGGCTCCGTAGCTTTTTAGCCCCAGCTCTTGACCTTGATCGTGTAGGAATTCCTCATAAGTTGCTTCGCTTATATCGGCAATCGGGGTTTGAAACTGCTCCCAGTACTTGTTGTTTGCTTCGAGATCCTTGCGCGCTTTATCGCTAACGTACGTTTTAACCTCTTCCCAGTAATCCGGATTGGCTTGCTTTAATGCCCGGGCAAGATTTGTGTATGCAAGCAGGGCACCACTGTAATTGTAATTGGCATCGTCGCTTCGCATACAGGTTAATATAGCTGTAAAATTGGCATCCTGCTCTCTCATTACGCCTCTTTGATGACTTAGCTCGTGTGCCACTGTGGCCGGGATAAAACAGTCCGGTATATCAATATTTATATTAGATTCGCCGGTAAAGGGCACAAATACGCCGCTAAAGTTGGTATGACTCATGAAGCAGGAAAGCAACAATGGTTTTGCTTGAACATCCGGTCCTTGTATGAAGGCAAACTCTGCAGGCAGATCTTTGTAGAGTTTTGGAGCTTCCGTTAAGATCATTCGTGTATCGCAAACGTATATGTCGTTTACATCTCGCTCAACTCTCTCTGCTGCCTTATTAGCCTCTTCTGCAAAATAAATAGTAACTAGCTTTAGCTCTTCTGCACTTACTGATTTAGCTTCGATGCCGCTTTGTTCAGCAAAGGTATAGGAGTAATAACCTATGCCCCACAACCAGCAAATGAGCATGTAGAAAGTTGCCACACCCGCCAGAAGCGTAATCAGCATTGCGTACATGCGTCTTAGTCTTTCAGGATACCTTATGATTCTTATAATTGAGACGATGATGTAGGCAAGCACGCCCAAAATCACAAACACGCTTAGACACTCTGCTACCGAAAAAGGAAATACTCCAAATATGCTGCCAGCGAAGCGTGACCACGGCTGTGCAATGTTGGTGGTTGCAAAGTCTGCAACAGGGCGAAGATTCCTTAAAGCGTAGTAGGACACAAGCAATACAACTGCAACGACAAGGATTAGATGCCTTATTAAATAGCTGCGAAATAGGTTTTGTTGAGGTTCCCTAGTTTTTCTATTATTCATGCTTTCATTATACTTAATGCTTGATAGAATGTTCAAAATACCGGGGCGGTGGAAGTATTCTAAAATATGAAGTATGAAGGGTGGCATATGAAATATATTTCTGTTTGCACTGATGCGGGAATCGATACGCTTGCCGCTGTAGCCAGCGATATCTGGTATGAGTATTGGCCTGAGCACATAGGTGCCGATCAAACCGATTACATGGTCAATAACTTTCAAAGCAAGCAAGCCATAACCAAGCAAATCCGTGAAGAAGGTTACCTCTATTTCCTAATTGTTGCAGAAGGCAAGATAGTTGGGTACTGCGGCGTGCACCCAGAAGAACAAAACGGCAGACTTTTCCTCTCCAAACTATACCTTTACGCAAGCGAGCGTGGTAAAGGCTACGCAAAAGCATCCATGCAGTTCCTCATTCAGCTATGTAAGTTTAACAACCTGAGAGCTATCTACTTGACGGTAAACAAATACAACGACCTGGCAATTCGCGCGTACAAGGCTGCCGGGTTTGAAACCATAGACTCAGTAGAAACAGACATCGGCGACGGCTTCATCATGGACGATTTCATTATGGAGAAGGTGCTGGGTTAATCTCCAAATCTATAGCCCACGTGCCACACTGTTTGAATGTAGCGAGGATTGCTGGGGTCTAGTTCAATCTTTTCTCGCAGGCGATGCGTTAATACCGTGATCCCGGTGATCTCGCCTGTGTATTTGGATCCCCAGATGTCTTCGATTATCTGGTCGCGTGTGAAAACCACTCCCGGGTTGCTTGCCAGCATGTGGAGTAGGTGAAACTCCTTTGGCGTGAGCTCTATGGGGGCACCGCGAACTTCTACTTTTCGCCGCTTGATGTCAATTTCGAGGTCGTCGAAGCGAAGTTTATCCGCAATGTAGCCATTGGTGATTCCTTTGTTGCCGCGTCTGAGAAGCGCCTCGATACGCAGTTGCAATTCCTGTGCAATAAACGGTTTTACCAGATAGTCATCAGCTCCGGCTTTAAAGCCAATGCTCTTGTCAACAATGTCTCCTTTGGCCGTTAGTAAAATGATCGGCACGGTGGACTTGCGTGCCCGCAGCTTTTCGCAGACCTCAAATCCGTTAAGCATTGGCATCATCACATCAAGGATCAGCAGATCAGGGCGAACCTCTTCAAACATCTGTAAAGCTTCTTGCCCATCCACGGCGCTAAATAACTCGTGGCCTGCTTCTTTTACAATGTGTCCAACTAAAGTACGCATCCCCTCGTCATCATCAGCTATCAGGATCTTCATCTTCTAACTCCAAAACATCTGCTCGGATGTATACGGTAAAGGTGCTCCCCTGCCCTACGATGCTTTCAACTTTTACAGACCCCCCGTGCAGCTCTGCCAACTCCTTGACTAAAGCAAGACCAAGCCCGCTGCCGCTTATACGATCGCGCGGCCGCTGCTCCCCATTACCATCTTGTGCTTTGCCAAAGCTCTTTCCCTGAACAAAGCGATCAAATACAGTGGGAAGATCTTGAGGCTCGATTCCCGGACCATTGTCGCTAACCACCATCGACAATAAGCCGGTAGAGCGGTCAAAGGAAATACGCACATCCACCTGACCATCTACGTCAACAAATTTTATAGCATTGGAGATCAGGTTTTCCATAATCTTACGTAACATCTCTTGGTCTGCCATAAGCACCGGAATACCACGCTCGGTAGCATAATAAATATTCGTTTGGTATTTCTCGGCAAGGTAAGAGAGATTATCGCGCACCCTACCCAGCAAGTCGGACACATCCATTGGCTCAGGCGTGGGGTTCAAACGACCGGCTTCTACTCGCGCCATCTCCAACATATTGTTTACCATCGAGAGTAGTTTTTGAGAGTGTATGCGCATCTCGTCCATGATCTTCGCCTCATCGGGATTACGAGGCTTGTGGCTTTTTGCCCATATGTCAGAAAACGCCAAGATAGAGGTGAGTGGCGTGCGTATTTCATGCGACATGGCTGCCAGAAAACTGTCCTTGGCGCTNNAGTGGCGTGCGTATTTCATGCGATACCATCGCCAAAAAGTCACTTTTGACTTGGTTTTCCTCCTCTAAGCGACGCACCTGCGCGTTGGCAACTACAGTTACCGCCCAAAACACTGCGGCAAGACCAAGTAGCACTAATATCGAAAACACAATGGTTTCCTGAATAACGTTGGTTCTCAAGTTGGCTAAATATGTATCAGCCGGCATGATAATGCTTGCCGCCCCGGCGAGATCATCAACTTTTTTGCCTTCCTTTGGATAACCCATCATGTCCAGTTCGCCTGCCGGGTCTCCATGGCACTCAAGGCAAGATTCCTTGTAGTAAAGCGGTTCTACATAGCGAAAGATGGAAGTACCGTCATCCTCCTCCACAAGTCCGTAATAGCTTCCGCGCTGCGGTTCATCAAGCAATGCCTGCATGGCCTCAGTTTCAAAAGCATCCGGAACATCGTCTATCTTTCGCGTGGTGAGGTTGGTGTAGTGGATTGTAAAATCGCCACTTCGATTAGTAAATATCTTGGCAACCGCCTTTGCTGCAACCACACAATAAAGGTTGTAGGTGCCGTCCTCGTGGCGCTTGAACTGTATTTGGTTCAGCTCCATAAAATCCCAGATAGCATCCATCTCTGTAGCGAGTACCTCTGTGGTCTCAAGCATTTCTCTTTGTATCTGCTCACGCTGAACGTAGTCGCGCCAAATAGCGTTGGTGGTGATAAGCACTGCGGCCATCACCACCAACAACAAAGCTACATATATCCGCGCTCGCTTGAATTTCATGGAGTCAGTATAGCGCTTAGTTTCTCNNAGAGAAATAATACAGATGCTATCTTAGGATAAAACAGAGCGTCTTGCTCATTTAGATGATCTACATACTTTGGCACCCATTTGAGGAGATGATCTTCCAAAAACATGAGACTTGCTTTGAGAGTTTCTGTTGCATCATCCTCATTAATAGCTCGCTCAGCGAGTTTTGACATAAAATCAAGTTCAATCGCAATATGATCATCAGCAACGCGAGGGTACTCAGCCGTGATAAAGCCTTGCGAGCGGTAGAGATTTCTAACGTCTAAAGTCTCCTTTGTGAAAAGCATCGGAGCGTTAGATGTGTAAATACTTTCCCACGGCGGCGCATCAAGCTTATTGGGGCCAATAAAAAAACGAGTGTACTGTGTTTTCAGGGCAGATATATCTGCATCTTTCACAAGTGAAAGGAAGCAGGCTGGTAAGTCTGCTTCCTCATCTGAAAACATAATTTGCCATGCATTGACTACCACATCTGTGTCGATTGCTTGAAACTGCTCCACGCTTGGCTCATTTCCAAGTAGGTTTTGAAACAATGCATAAAGGTACCACCTAGCTGTAAGATATTCTTCGACCCTATCAGGATGCGTTAACACAGCATCTCCTTATCTATATCGCTGCTTGTCTAAAACTTGACTCAAGTGCTGCTTTCTTGGGCTTGATGCGTACATTTGGCATGGTTGTATCTGGAGATGGCAGAGGTGCGATGGCATTGACTAAGTCGGAACCATACTTCTGCTCATGCTCACTGATCTCTCCATATTTTAAGCAACGCATAGGACAAGCATCAACACAAACAGGATTCAAATCGGCATCACGAAATGGCTTACATGCATCACACTTGCCTGCGATTCCTTTGTTTGCGAGCAGTACGGGAATCTGGTAGGGGCATGTCTTCACACAAGTTCCACAGCCTATGCAAAGGTCATCATCATGCTGCACAGTGCCGTCTCCGCCCAAATCCTTTTGCATGGATCCAGTGGGGCAATTAGCTACACAAGCAGGCGATTCACAATGGTTGCATGCGGCAGAATAATGGTACATTTTAGGCGAGGGATAAGAACCAATCTCATAGCTTTTAACTTCGCGATAAAACAATCCAACCGGAAGGTCGTTACGATCCTTGCAGGCTATTTGGCATGCTCGGCATCCTATACAGTCATCCATATTGAAAAAGAAACCTAGGCTCATCAGTTTACTCCTTTAGTTCAGAACGGGCATATTATTGACTGGACTTGCATCACAGTCTGCGGGCAAGACAGTGCCGGTCCATTTTTCAAGTTTAACCATCACAGTATTGTAGGCTCCGAGCATCAGAGATGGCTGTTCAATTGGACCTAGCAAAATATTGTCGCTTCCTCCGTGATCGATACCAGTGTTTGGGTCGATCTTCGGCCACCCGCCATGAGGGAGCCCCACGCAACCGGGCATGATAGATTCGATGACCGATGCATTTCTTAAAACCTGCCCATACTGATTGGAAATAAGAACTGTATCTCCATCTGCTATGCCAAGAGTTTTTGCATCGGAAGCGTTAATATAAACTGGATTAGTAAGAGCCTCACGCAGCCAAGGAAGGTTGTCTAATGTCGTATGAGAACGACGAATATAGTGGGGGTTGTAAACTACATATGGATATTCACCTTTAACCTTGTTCTTCCAATCTGAAAATGTCTGAACATAGCCACTTGCTGCATCATAATAAGTAGGATATGGTTTAAAAATACGATTCTTGTCATATCCCGGCAAGTTAAGAACGTTTGCTTTTGCGTCAGAATATATCTCCAATTTACCACTTGCAGAGGGGCGCGGATGATTAACAGGATCATCAACGTAAGCCTTGTAGCCTATGAATGTATACTTATCACCTTCTTTTCGAGGAATATGATAGAAACCCTTTTCAAGGAAGTCTTTTAGAGTAATATGCCCTTCAGCCTGCAGATCACATGTTGCTTCACCAACACGCTCTTTGAAAACAGCTAAGCCTTCTTCGTCAATAATTACTAGCGGCTCTGGCTGGAGAGTATCTGCATTGCGTACGGTAGCATTACGGATAAGATTGAGACAATACTGCTCTTCCGTTTCGACAGAAAGTACTTGACTGCGCTCTATACCTGTTGCATCGCATAGACGACAGGCAATCTCAAACTCTGGTAAAGCTTCGTACATCGGTTCCACAATTTGTTGAGGCAAAAATAAAGTCTCTTTGTTCATCCAAGTCTGTGTGCCATACATATTAGTTAACGGGGCAGGATCTTCCCAATTCGTGCAAGCAGGCAGAAGAATGTCGCAGTACTGAGCTGTTGGGCAAAAATCGTAAAAGATTCCGATTACGGTTTCCATAGCACGAAAAGCTTTAATGCCATTGTTTATATCTGGGCGAGAATGTAGAAAATTTCCGCCATGGTTGAAAATTAACTTTATGTCAATATCACGCCATTCTCCGGATTCAACACGGCTACTATACAGGTTTGAGTATAGTGCTGTTGAAGACGTTCCGTGATACCAATACCTTTTATCAAGTATGCTTTGCCAAAGTTTTGCTCCACCAAGCATGTCGGTAATTGGATTGGCAAAACTCGCCATATTAAGAATTTGATCCGCGCCCCAGCTTACCAATCTTGGACCGGCATTTCCGGCTTCAGCATGATAGATTCCACCAGTCGCATGCCCTGGTTTACCCATATGTCCACCCATAGCACCAATTGCCATAAATAGCTGTGGCATATCTTCTGTGCCGTGTGCGCGACCTGGAGCGTAAGCATGCAGTAGCATGACTTTTCGTTTGCAACCAATATAGTTTGCATACCATTCAATATCTTCCACCGGAGTACCGCAATACTCTGTTGCCCATTCAGGTGTTTTTTCTATTCCGTCATAGGCGCCAAGCACGTAGTCTTTAAAACATTCCTGTACTTGAGCGTCAGCAGGTAAGTGTTCAATATCAAATCCTTGAACATATGTATCCAGGAACTCCCAATCAATAAGAGGGTTTGTTTCTGAGTCATCACGCATCATTACATAAGCTACTGATAGAAGAAACGGAATATCCATACCATTACGCACTGGGATCCAACGCGCATTAAGCGTTTGTGCTGAAAGGTTCATGCTTGGACCAACATAAACAAAATCCACCCCTGCCTCTTTTGCTCTATTTAGGAAGTACATAGGTGACCCACCTGAAGCCCACGCAGGATTGCAGCCATATAAAACTATAGTTTCTGCATTAGGCAGATCATAGCGGTCATTTCCAGTGCATGTATCCGGATTACCCATACCATCGCTGCCGGGACCATATTCTGGTCCACCATCAGCAGCTGTGGAAACACCCATGCCAAGAACTATTGAAGTTTGTAACCAAGTGCCAAACGAGTCCGATGTCGTAGAACATACCTTTCCACCCATACAGTTTATAAGGTTGTTCGACCAAAACACACCAGCATAACCATTGTAATAAACTGCTCTTCCACCATAGGTGCTGTATATTCTTTTCAACTCATCGGCAACCAAGCCAATTGCTTCATCCCAAGAAACACGCTCCCACTCGTCAACGCCACGCAACTCGCCACTAACATCGCTCCCACCAGGCTTCCAACTCCTGCGCTTCATAGGGTACTTGAGTCTTTCATCTGAAAATATTTGCTGGCGCTGCGAACGTCCACGCGGGCAGGCTCGTTGTTGGTAATTATCAAATGTGTCCTCTTCGACATCATCGGTTTTTTGGCGAATTACTATACCATCTTTAACATATGCCTTATTAACACAGCGACCGCCACAGTTGTGCCAACATGCAGCGGTGATCCATCTACCTTGGCTATCGGGATTCAACTCGTCATCGAGACGATATGTTTTCTGCTTTTCTCCCTCAACAACTTGGTTCTGCGGAGTGCAACCGGTAGCAGCCAATATGGCGGCTGATGCCGCAGCAACCTGAATAAAATTACGGCGACTTATTCGCTTGCTTTCTTTTTCCATATACTTGACCTCCTCGTATCATATGAACATTGTTTATCTCAATTGTGCCGGGTTGCGGCATATTGCATATTTTGCCCTCTGCAGGCACTCGGAGACAACGGATGTACTATTTCACAAATATTTCTTTTTTGAAATATTTGGTGAATGGCTTTGGTATTAGATTTATGGGCATGATTTCGACTTATCTGCAGTACCTTTGAGCATTGAATTATTATTGGTTTTTATTCCCATATTTTACATTTTCTGCAAGTTTTAGGATTACTATTCCCAAAATTTGTAATTCATAATGGTTGTAGCGACAAACGATGTCTACCACAAATATTAAAGTCCTTCCTTGGTAGTTTAAAAAGATATTTAACCTGCGATTTGGCAATTACATGCTTTCTATGGCATGCGCTCCCCCACCAAAAGCCGCTGGCAAAAGATAGATCATCACATGAATGCAGATGAGCACAAAGAATAGATTTGACCACTAGCTATTGTTTTTAGCCCTAGGACTTAAACGACCATCGAATTCCTGTTGGTGTTAGCGTTTCGCACCGGAATT
>DBCW01000081.1 GCA_002293265.1 Eggerthellales bacterium UBA948 | reverse complement strand
CGAAAATCCACAAACGTGTAAGCTCATAACAATGGATTCCCGCCTGCGCGAGAATGACATATCTCTGCGCTAAACACTAATTTACCCTATCTGCCAACTTGTAATCTTGAAAACGAAAATAGCACTGTATAATAAAGCGAGGAAGCTAATAAGAGATAACGGATTATGCAATGACTACTCAACTTGAAATCATTAAGGGCAAACATATCACTTTGATTCCCGCTACAACCGGGGATAGACAAGTGGTCTACGAGTGGTGCTTTAAGTCTGAGACCACAAAGTATCACTCCGGATTGCCAGATTATCCAGAAGTGGAGATACCTACATACGATGAGTTTTGCGACGAATACTACGAGGAGTACTTCTTTACAGGAGAGCGCTTACAAGATGGACGAGGTTTCATGATTATTGTAAATGAAGAAAAAACTGGATTTATCAGTTATACCTCTTTTCACCTTAAACCATCTATGGCAGAACTAGATATTTGGATGAATCTTGAGGTAAATTGCGGAAAAGGTTATGGTGTAGATGCAATTATTGCGCTTAGTCATTTTCTTAATGAGACGATGGGCGTAAATGAGCTTATTATTGCGCCCTCACGCAAAAATATTAGAGCAGTAAAAGCCTATATGAAAGCTGGCTTTATTGGGGCAGATAAACCCATGAGCGAATACCTGCTTGAAGAATACGTTTCCATGTATGGGTCAGGTGACTATGGAGTTGAAGACACTGCGCTTTTAATAAAGCGCTATGATTGATCAAGTTAGGCCTTCATTCTGACGATTCTTTGTCAACCTTGCTTTCATTTTCGATAATAGCCTTTAGTTCATGGTCTCCATGTTTAATGGCATATCGCTCAAACTCTTCTAGCCTGGTCTTGGTTCTGCCTCTATCGCGGGAAAGCTCTTCGCCAAAGTCTTTAAAAGCTAGAAGTATGATTACGCTGTATTCGATAATGTTAATGAAGTTTGAAATGTTTTCTGCTGCAAGACCCGGGTAGAACTTTAGTATTTGTGCAAATATCAAAACGGCAATGTAGAATACGAACAAAAACGTTTTGAAAGACATATAGTAACTCATCGACCATCTAACAATACGTATGTTTAGAGTCAGATCATTTTTGTCGAGTTTTGAGAATTCTTTATAAAGGTTTTCAGGAGTTGCGGCTCTTCTGAGAATCCATTCATCAAAAATGATCATTGTAGCAATGAATGCAAGATTTCCTAAATATGCCAGCAAAATGGAAAATCCCGCCAACCACGTAACAAAAAAATAAAGTAAAACGCCATATATCGCATTTCCCATTAAGATGAATAAAACACTGTTGACGACAGTTTTAATAGTTTTTTGCATAAGGATTGTTCCCCCTGATCTATTCTTCTTGTGGCAACTGAGCGCACTGTAGTATGTATAGAGATATCATAATTTGTTGATGCAATTATTAGCAACTAAGTTTTTCTAAAACGTATCATCCATTATGCACTTCACTAGACCAACGGTCTGGTTGGGAAATCGGCTTTTTGCATTGACTGTCATTGAAAAACTGATTTACAGTAACTGCGGAACATGGTGGCGATAATGAGAGGAACGGAGCCCAAACATGGAGAGCAAAAAGACATTCGGTAGCTTCATTCAACAAAAGCGCAAAGACCTTGGATTAACACAAAAAGAACTGGCAGACAAACTTTTTATAACAGAGTACGCCGTATCTAAATGGGAGCGCGGTCTTTCTTATCCCGATATCACACTTATTAAGGATCTTTGCGAAGCCTTATCTGTCAGCGAGCNNTGCTAACAGCAAGTGAAGACGTTGAGGCGCGCACCAACGAAAAGTTGGCAAAAAAGTACATTCGTCTCATCAACCGCTTTAAGTGGGTGCAATTCATATTTTACGGATTGGTAATCGTAACTTGCTTCATATGTAACCTTGCTGTGCAGCATACTCTGTCATGGTTCTTCATCGTCTTAACAGCACTTATGATGGTTGCGTCTTTTACATTGGTTCCCGTTTTGGTGAGCAAGCGAAAAGCACTTGTCGTGCTATGCAGCTTTACAGTTTCACTTCTTTTATTGCTTTTTGTGTGCAGTATTATTTCGGGCGGTTCGTGGTTTGTTATTGCAGCAATTGCAATCATATTCAGCTTCTGCATTGTTTTCTTGCCGTTTGCACTGCGCACCGTAAACCTATCAAGTGCACTGCAAGATCATAAAGCTCTGTTGAGTTTGGCGATAGATACTGCTTTGCTATTTGCCTTGATATTCGTGGTAAACTTACACGTCAGTGGGGAGGTGGCTATAGTCACTTCGCTGCTTGTAGCCGTCTTTTGGTTAATTCTGCCCTGGGGCATATTAGCGATTATTCGCTACACTCAGATCAATGCTTTCTTTAAAACAGCGTCATGTCTCGGTATTTTTGGTTTCATGTTCTACTATGGAGAAGCGATCACCAGCTACATCATCACCGGTAAACCAATAAATATTATGTACACATTTGACTTCAGCAACTGGAATAACGTTTCATTTGAAGGCAACCTAAATGTGCTGATCTTAGGAGTTTTCCTTGCTCTGATAGTTGTATTCACTGTAGCGGGAATTGCGGCGGAGCTACGTAAAGGCAAAGTGTCTTGTCGAGACAAAGCTGATCAAAACCACTGATTAATTTTTTACATACGACAGTTTTTCATGCAAAGCTTTGTGTTATGCAGCAGGTGAGTTCAAGTTTATACCGTGCTTTGCCATATACCAGCAAGCTTTGACCATTTTAGCGAATGCTTGCTTGGTGTAGAAGATAAATGTAGTTTGTGCATGCTAGTATCTGCTCCTATTGTAAGCAGCATCAATCTTGGATTGAAAGGGAGATTACTATGGCAAAAACAGCTATTATAACCGGTGCGGCTCGAGGCTTGGGTAACGCGATGGCACTTAAGCTTGGAGAGTTGGGTTTTGATGTTGTCCTCAACTATCGCAGCGAAAGTTCAAAATCGTTATCAGACGATCTAGCAAAAGAGATCAGTGACAACTATGGCGTAAAGACGCTCGTTGTACGTGCCGACGTTAGCAAGTATGAGGATTGCGAAGCACTGGTCCAGGCAAGTGTTGCTGAGTTTGGTGATACGATCGACGTTTTGGTAAACAACGCCGGTATCACAAATAACGCCAACTTCATCGACATTACAAAAGAGCAATACACCGCAGTTATCGAGACAAACCTTATCAGTCTCCTGCATATGTGCCACCTCGCTTTGCCTTATATGGTTGATCGCGATACGTGTATCGTTAACATGGCTTCTATTGGTGGTCTTGTGGGCGTTGCTAATCAGGTGGATTATTGCGCAGCAAAGAGTGGCGTTATCGGTCTTTCTCGTGCGCTTGCCGTAGAGTTTGCCAGCAGGAAAGTTCGCGTGAACTCCATAGCTCCCGGCATGATCATGACTGATATGCTTAAAGGTGTGAATCAAGATGAGGTAGCTGCCTTGGCTACCGCTATACCTCTGGGCAGGATTGGCGACGTATCTGACATAGCCGGTTGTATGGCGTATATCGTTACCGCTCCTTATCTAACCGGTCAGACGATCTCACCTAATGGTGGTTTTGTAATGCCGTAGAGTGTTTAGCCTTTAAGCACTATCTTTAGACTCAAAACATCCAGCAGGTCGTGAGCTTGTAGCTTTCGACCTGCTGGTCTTTACATCAACTTATAGTTTTAAGCACTCTTTTCCACTTCCGTAGCAATGATAGGCTTATGTGCGTTGAGTCTTTAAAACCTCGATCTTTGCCCTTACTCCACCTCTGAGATTTACAACACCTTGCTCCTTGTCCAGATTCCAGTCGGCATCGCTAAATAATACTCCATCATTATGCTGCGTGGCTTTGCTCAAATCTGCGCTCAAGCCTTGGGGTTGTTCCGGTTTCCACCAGCCGTGGGGGATTCTTAGCGTGCCTGGTGGTTGCGTGTCGTCCAGATGAGCCATCAGCTCAATTGAGCCTAGAGTGGTAGACACTTTAACCCAAGATTCTTCCTCCAAGTCGTATTCATCTTTGTGCGAAGGGTTGATAAACAGTAGTGGCTCGGACTGTCTTTGTCGCAACGCTTTAATGTGTCTTAAGCAGGTGTTGTAGTTTGGGCGTTCTCGATAACCGGCAAATATCACAAACGGATACTCTGACTCATCCACACCCTCTTCGCCATGCTCCAAATAATACGGTAGCGGATCGTATCCCAAAGACTCAAGCACCGTGCTTCTGAGCTCAACTTTACCGGTAGGGGTGAGGAACTTGCCAAAGGCAGCAGGGGTGAGGGGTATTACGGTGCCCGGGCTTTCATTCCAGGTCTCATCCAGTTTTCCTAAGCGATAATCGTGCAAAGCATGGCTATCTTGCCAAGGAAACTGCTCACTCAAGCCAAGGCGGTCAGCTAATCCCTTGACAACGTAATACCAATCTTTGCACTCTTCAACAGGGCAGGCAATGTGCTCCGAAAATGTCACGACCGGGGCAACATCCAGTTGCGGTCCTAATACATCTCTCTCTGCCCACATATCACCCGGTAATACATAGTCGGCAAGTTGGGCGGTTGGCGACATAACATTTTCAAAAGCCACGACAAGCTCTTGATTCATGAATGCATCAACGATTCCTTGTTGGTTTGCGTAACTCATGATCGTGTTATTAGCTACAGCAAAAAACGCTTTGACCGCATAAGGTTCTTCTTCTCGCATAGCAGCAAAAAGTGTGGGTGGGTGCGCCATACAGCTACAGCCTAAAATGTCCGGATAGTGGTCTATGCCCACTTCGTGTAAAGCAGCCTCGTAATGTGATCCGCCTTTAAAAGTGAAAAGAGGGTAGTTCTCGGTGCCAAGTTGCTTTGCTTTTTGCTCGTTTGAAAGTAAGTCAAATCCAGCGAGTTCAGAGTTGGTAATAAATCCGGTAGCAGGACCAAATACTAATTCAGAGACATTGATATAGCCACAAATCGCACGCAGAATACATTGGCAGCGCAGCATCGAAGTAGAGTTCTTTTGCATGTCGCCCACAACACCCCAAGGTATGATTGCTGCCTTAGCGCCGGCATAAATACGAGCGGTAAGTCTTATGGTTTCGGCATTAATACCGCAAGCTTTTTCTGCCCACTGTGGCGTGTAGATTTGTACGCGTTTCTTGAGGTCATCAAATCCATAAGTATTTTCAGCAACAAATTTTTCATCGTATAGGTTCTCGTTGATAACAACGTTGATCCAAGATAAAAGCAAGGCGGTATCGGTGCCATAGCGAATCCTCAGGTGATGATCGGCAAGTGATGCTGTTTCAGTTGTTTTGGGGTCAATTTCAATCAGCGCAGCACCTCTCTTAAGAGCTGATTTTAGCTTGAAATACTCTCCCGGCCAAAGCTCTGATCCTCTGTTTTGACCAAAATAGACAATAACATCGGCTTTATCCCAGTTAGCAGTGGTGTACCAGCCATATGTAGCGCGATGTACCTGAGCAGTGTTTCCCATACATAAGTGCTGCGGAGCAATGTAGTTTGGTGTTCCAATGCAATTCATAAAACGCCGAGTGATTCCACCAAATCCGTGATTGATCGCACACTCCGATATGCCTATTGCCTCTGCACCCCATTTTGCGATGACACCTTGTAGCTTCTCGGCAATCTCATCAAGCACAGTATTCCAGCTGACCTCTTCCCAGATGCCTTCACCGCGTTTGCCAACATTTTTCAGTGGTTTGGTAATCCTTAACTCATGCTGTTGGTACTCTTCCCACATATGAGCCTTGGGGCAAATCTGTAGTATTTCAGGATTGGCTGGTCTGAGTGAAACACAGTCGTCGCGAGTATTTGCAGCTAAAGAACAAAGGTTATCGCAAAAGGTGCAGGTAACATTTTTTCTCCCCATCATATTGCTCCCCACTTTGGTTAAATCAACATTTCTCCAATTAATTTGATTATGCGAATAATTTTACAACAAAGGTTTGTATTATGCGCTAAATACCAGATACCGGATATTAGCCCACCGTGATCGTTTCACTATATATAGGCAAACCTTAAACGTATAATAGACAGGCACTATGGGCGAAAACTTTTCGTATAAGGAGTTTTTTTGCATAGAATATTCATTATCTTAATTGCAGCATTATGCTCGGCACTATTGCTGTTTCCCACGTTTGCTTATGCTGTCAACGAAAACACTACAAGCATCATAACGGCTACCGGACAAGATGTTCCTACAGACGATCACCTGGATGAGGAATATCGTTTCCCGGCAAAATACCGCGACAATGCTGTGCAGTTTCGCACCGAAGACGGAGTTTTGCTTTGCGGCTACGTGTTGGGCGAAGGTAGCCGGGGCATCACATTAGGTCATCCAAACGGTTGGATGGTAAAAAGTTGGCTTCCTTTTGCAGAGCGCTTGGTGGACGCGGGATATATGGTAATTCTTTGGGAGTTTAGAAATATCGAACCGTCCGGCTTTGCTCCCGAATCGGAAAGTCGTCGCTGGGACTTAGACGTACTTGCCGCGGCGCAAGTTCTCAGAGAAAAAGGCGCCAAGCAGATACTTGCGATGGGTGCATCTGATGGTGGCACCGCTACGGCCATAGCCGCACCCGATATCCCTGAGCTGGCAGGCTTAGGCATACTGTCTTCTCCCAAAGATTCAATTGGCGATGCGGTATCTGCAATGGCGAGAGTAAAAGACGTACCTGCCTTTTTTGCAGTCTCGACTAATGACTCCTCCGGAAACTTTTATCCGCATGTAGAAGCGCTTTATGAAGCATGCACATCCACTCAAAAGCAGTTTAATGTGATAGAAGGATTTGATCACGGAACCGACATGATAACACCTGTAGTTCCGGGTCTTGGATACGCATCAATGCCTGTAGACGAAGCGCAAGTTCAGAAGCGGCAAGAGCTTTCGGACAAGCTGCTGCTCTTTGCAAATGATGTTTTTGCTGTCAACAATGATCAACTGCCGGCAGGCGATGATACAGAAGAGACATCGCCAAAACCAATTGATAGTGAGACAAACAAACCGGTTGCAGAGCCAATAAGTGAAACATCAGAGCGCAACAGTGCTTCAAGTATTCTTCCTTGGCTGATAGCCGGACTTGGCATTTTAATTGGACTGGCAGTAGGAATCGTGTTTGCTATGTTAAGGCGACGAAAGCATTAGTTTACTTTCGCATCACTCGCATTGCGTTTAGTACGGCTATCAAGGCTACGCCTACATCGGCAAATACTGCTTCCCACATTGTTGCAAACCCCAGTACTCCCATTAACATGAACAAGCCTTTAATGCCCAGCGCAAAGGCAATATTTTGCCAAGCAATCNNTTTGCCACATCAATGGCTTCTGCAAGTTTGGACGGCTCATCGGTCATCAGTACGATGTCGGCTGCTTCTATGGCAGCATCTGACCCGAGTCCTCCCATCGCAATACCTATATCGGAGCGCGCTAGTACCGGCGCATCGTTTATACCATCGCCAATAAAGGCTAGCTTACCTTTTCGACGCTTTTGTGTATCTAACTGCTCCACTTTCTCAACTTTTTGAGCCGGCAGCAACTCTGCATGTACCTCATCCAGATTCAATTTGTCTGCTATAGCTTTAGAGATTTCAGCAGTGTCACCGGTAAGCATGGCGACTTTTTGAACCCCTCGGGCTTTAAGCGCAGCAATTGCCTTGGTGCTATCCTCTTTAAGCTCGTCAGATATTACGATGCTTCCGGCAAACGTGCCATCAACTGCGACGTAAACTATTGCGCCAACGTCTTTAGTCTCGGTAAAACTGATGTTTCGTGCAGTCATTAGTTTTGCGTTGCCGACTAACACAGTTTTGTTCTCAATATCAACTTGCACGCCATGCCCTGATATCTCTTCATAGTCAGACAATTTGGTTTTGTCGATATCTTTGCCATATGCTTTCATGATCGATAGGGCAATAGGGTGATTAGAAAACACCTCAGCCTGGGCAGCGGTCTTTAGAAGTGAAATCTCGTTGTGGTTATCGGCCGGACAGAGCTTGGTTACCTCAAATACGCCTTTGGTAAGTGTGCCGGTCTTATCAAAAACGACAATGTCCAAATCGCCCAGCGCTTCCAGATAGTTTCCTCCTTTTACAAGTATGCCTTTTTTTGAGGCACCGCCAATGCCACCAAAGAAACCGAGCGGGATAGAGATTATCAGAGCGCAAGGGCAAGAAATGACTAAAAAGATAAGACCTCGGTTTATCCAATCTGTCCAAACACCGCCAAAAAGAAGCGGTGGAATAATGGCGATAAGTACCGCCAGTCCAACAACAACAGGTGTGTAATATCGAGAGAATTTGGTGATGAAGTTCTCCGTTGGTGCCTTTTTGTTACCGGCACTTTCTACCAGCTCGATAATTTTTGCAACAGTAGAATCGCCAAAAGTTTTGGTGACACGGATGGTCAAAACGCCATTTTGATTGATACAACCTGATAACACCTCATCAGAAACCCCAACTTTGCGTGGCAAAGATTCGCCTGTCAAAGCAGTTGTATCAAGCATGGACTTGCCGCTAATCACCACTCCGTCAAGCGGAATTTTTTCTCCGGGCCTTACTAAGATTATGTCGCCGATGCTAATGGTCTCAGGAGATACTCTTTGCAGTGTTTCGTCCACTTTGAGGTGGGCAAAGTCCGGTCTGATATCCATAAGATCGGTAATGGACTTTTTTGAGCGAGACACCGCCAGGTTTTGAAAAAACTCGCCGACTTGGTAAAAAAGCATTACCGCCACAGCTTCCGGGTATTCGCCGATAATAAAAGCGCCAATGGTAGCAACACTCATAAGGAAGCTTTCATCAAAGAACTGACCATGGAAGATATTTCGTATAGCCTTAATCAATACCTTGCCACCCAGCGTAAGGTAAGCAAGTAAGTAGCCGACCAAAGAGATGTAAGGGGGAAGATTAATTAGAAGACCGGTAAAGAAAGTGAGCCCAAATAACACTGCGCCTATAATGAGTGCGACGACCTCTTTGTTCTTAATAGTCACGACCCTAGACGCGGTGGTAGCTGTTTTTGCTTGCGTTTTGTCAATAACAATCACATCCGGCTCGTATTTGCGAACGATCTGCTTGACATCTACAGCAATGTCACCGCGATAACCCTCCACGGTCTTTACCTGCATTGTGCTTGTGGCAAAGTTAACGCTGGCAGATAAAACGTGCTCCAAAGCGCTTGTGGCATTTTCTATTTTCATAGCGCAGTTAGCGCAACCAAGTCCTTCTAAAAAGTATTCCTTTTGCATTTTCGTTTTCCTTTTATATTGAATAGTTGCTTTACTGTTCAACTGTCTGCTTAAAAATTTTTACGAATTACTGATGATGAGTATGTTCAAAGCCCTTAATAAAGATCTCCTTTACATGATCATCAGCAAGTGAGTAAAAAACAATCTTGCCCTGCCTGTCGGGTCTAACAAGGTTAGATAACCGCAGCGATTTAAGTTGATGAGAAATGGCTGATTTGGTCATGCCTAATAACGCCGCCAAGTCACAGACACACATATCTTTACAAGAAAGCGCCCAAAGAATCTTGATCCTGGTGCTGTCGGCAAACATTTTGTACAGATTTGCCAGAGCATAGAACTCATCATTTTGAGGCATTCTTTCGCTTACGTAATCCACCACATCTTGATGGATGACATCGCAATCACAAATATTATCAATCACGTTACTTCACCTTAAACAGTTGAACAATCATTCAACTGTAATTTATTTGTTTAAGTGCGCTTTGTCAAGCGTTTGAGGGGTGTCGTTTTTATTGCTTTTAGGTCAGGTGTTGTTTAGCTTGCGCCAAGTCTGTCCAAGCAAGTACTGGTGTTGCTGGGTACAATATCGTTGTTTGCTTAGGAGTTGCCTGGTATGTAAAGACGGCGCGTATTAAATACGACCCCAAGACTTCAAGGCAGACGAATATTCAGAACATAGTACTATTTGACTGACTGCACCTTTTTAGTCATTAAAAGTTGCTGACTTGCCTTTTTGCACCCACAGACGGATGCTAAAAGACTTCCTTCCTTTTAAGGTAAGCAGACCTTACGTTGACAGCTTGCGCTGTCTTCTCATCTGGAGAAAGGATAGGAAATGTCAGAAGAAAAAAAGTACGTTCTCGTTGAGCACGAGAAACCTTGGCGCTATGAAGAGGAGGGGTATACGGTAACGCGAGGAAGTGCTTGGACCGGACCCGGTTGTCATCTTGGATGCGGTGTGTTGATGTATACCAACGATGAAGGTAAGTTAGTGAAAGTAGAAGGTGATCCGGAAAACCCATTCAACAAAGGACGTCTGTGCGTACGCTGTCTAGATTTACCTGAGGTTACTAATAGCGATAAGCGTTTGCTTTACCCCATGAAGCGAGATAAAGATAAGCGTGGAAAGAATGAATTTGAGCGTATATCTTGGGATGAGGCACTTGACGATATTGAAGCAAAGTTTAACGAAATTGCTGACAGCTCTGGACCGGAATCGATAGTGTTTCTTCAGGGAACCGGCCGTGATATTGCTAGCTGGATATCACGCTTGGCGTGGTCGTTTGGAAGCCCAAATTACGGGTTTCCACTCTCGGGCCTTGCATGTTATCTGCCGCGCGTTTCTGGAATGATGTCTACTACCGGATCATTTTGGGTGTGTGACTGCTCACAACAATTTGTCGATCGTTATGACAATGAACAATATGAAGTTCCTGAAGTAATGATCTTGTGGGGCAATAATCCGCTTATTTCCAATTCCGATGGTTTTTTTGGCCATTGGGTTACAGACCTTATGAAGCGCGGTATGAAAATTATCACTGTTGATCCTCGCATGACTTGGTTGGGCAGGCGTGCTGAGGTCAATTTGGCAATTCGTCCCGGTACCGATGCTGCTCTTGCTCTAGGTATGCTAAACGTCATTATTAATGAAGAGCTGTATGATAAAGAGTTTGTTGATAAGTGGTGTTATGGTTTTGATGAGCTATGCAAGCGCGTGCAGGAATATCCTGTAGAAAAAGTAGCCAACATTTGTTGGCTTGAGGCTGAAGATATTCGTATGGCAGCGCGTGCATTTGGTAATGCTAAAAACGGATGCATTCAATGGGGTCTAGCAGTAGACATGGTGCGTGAAGCGCTTCCAGCTATCCAGGCAATTGCAGCAATTTATCAGATATGCGGCTACATTGAAAAGCCGGGATGCATGATTGCCCCTCCAGAAATCCTATTTTATGGCGGTGGTTTTGGGTCGGACTTGCTTACCCCAGAACAAGAAGCAAAGCGTATTGGTCTCCAAAAATACCCATTGCTTCATCATGGCTTTGCCACACTGCAAGCTGATGAGATGATGGCTCAAATGGAAACAGCTGATCCATACGCAATAAAAGGCGCATGGCTTCAGACCACTAATACCATTGCTTGTATGGGCGCAGATCCCAAACGCTTTTATAACGCTGCTAGAAATCTTGACATTGTGGTTTGCATCGATCTATTCATGACTCCAACTATCATGGCTCTTGCTGATTATGTTCTCCCGGCAGCAACATTTCCCGAGCGTGATGGGATTCGTGTTGGTGATGGCCCGCAGAGGGGTGAGACCATCAATAAGTGTACTTCGGTTGGTGAGTGTCGCTCTGATATGGAGATAAATCTTGAGTTAGGACGTCGCTTTAACCCAAGTGCTTGGCCATGGAAAGACGTTCAGGAAATGTTCTCAGCAGTATATGATGGGACAGGCTATGACTTTAAGGGAATGCGCGAAATTGCACCTGCCTACCCACAGTTTAGCTATGATCGACATGCTAAAGGTATGTTGCGGCAAGACGGCCAACCAGGCTTTAATACTCCCACAGGGCGCATCGAACTATGGGCAACTCAATATGCAAATGCCGATCTTGACCCGTTACCATATTTTGGAGAACCTGATCCGGGCCCTACATCTACGCCAGAACTTCTTAACGAGTATCCACTGATACTTACAACAGGCGCTCGCAATTGGGGTATGTTCCACTCCGAGCATCGTAATATTCCGCGTCTGAGAGCTATGCGACCTGATCCTATTATCGAGGTTCATCCGGAAGCTGCAAGTGAATACGGATTAAAAGACGGCGATTGGGTCTGGGTTGAAAACCAGCGTGGCAGGGCTAAGCGAAAAGTGCAGATTACCACCGTTTTGCTTAATTCAAAGTATTGCTCCACAGATCATGCTTGGTGGTATCCGGAAGGTGATCCCGAGAAGCTTTTTGATGTCTTTGATCTAAATATAAATAACAGCGTGCCGTGGGTTCCGGGTAAAAGTGGGTTTGGATCCAACTATAAATGCATGCTTGTCAAACTCTATAAGGTAAAGGATGGAGAATAAAATGGCTGAAAAAAGCGGAATTCTTATTGATTATGACTGGTGTACTGGTTGCCATAGCTGTGAAATGGCCTGCCAGATGGAATTTGGATTTCCTGTAGGTCAAAGCGGAGTCAAGGTGTTTCAGGTTGGACCTTGGCAGATAGACGAAAGGAAGTGGCAGTACAGCTTCATGCCGGTATTTACCGATATGTGCACACTTTGCGCAGAGCGTGCTGCGAAAGGAAAGCTGCCAAGTTGCGTTCAGCATTGCCAAGCTGACTGCATGAAGTATGGTTCGCTTGAGGATCTTGTAAAGGAAGTATCCAGCCACAATAAGCAAGTGCTATACGCTATTTAGGAGCTGTCATGGAGTACATTAAAAAAATCGCAATGGCGTTCTTAGTGGGTGGTTCATTGGCACTTCTCGGACAGCTATTTTTTACAATCTTAGCTGCAGTTTTTGGCTCTTCCTCGCCAATTGTTGGGCCGGGCACCTTGATACTAATGGGCTTTTTTACTTTGATCACCTTTCCGTTGGGGGTCTATCAAAAGATCGAGAAAATAGGTGGATTTGGTGCGATTCTTCCTTTTAGCGGATTAGCTGCCGCTGCAGCAGGTACGTTTTGTAGAGTTAATGAGGAAAAGGGTTCAGCAGTTTCGGGAGTATTGGCCAGCGCAAAGCTTGTTTGGTATGTGATCGGAGCCGGATCGATTACAGCAATTATTGTTGCCCTTGTAATCACTTTTGTTTTGTAAGGAGACACGATGGACATAGCAGTTGGTTTTTTACTTGCATTTTTGATTGGCGGCGGGCTTTGCGCAGTTTTTCAACTGTTCATGATGCTAACAAAACTAAAACCGCCAGAGATTTTGATTATCGGTTTTTCAATTGGCGCAGTCTTACTTCCTCTTGGAGCAATAGCAGTGCTTGAAATGTATGGTGGTGCCGGAATGGCTATCATGGTGATGGATGCAGGTGCTGGAGTGACCGGAGCCCTGGTGGCATTATTTCAAGGAAATTGGATTCCTATTGTTACAGTGCTAGGCGTTTTCTTGTCACTCATGATTATAGGTATTGTTGCGGGTATGATAAGAAGTGCTATTGCCTCTGACGCTAAAACCGTTACACGTGGTGCCAAAATATCAGAGTAACAATTACCGCAAAGTAGTGCTGTTTTACATCTCGCATAAAGGAGGTCGTAAATGTATACGGCCTCCTTGCCGATCTTAAGGAGAAGTATATGTGTTATCCTTGTCGAAACTGTGGCAAGTGTAAAAAGAAATACTCATTAGAGACCTGTGCAATGTGTGGCTATGAAAATGTACCGGGTGTCGTTATTTGTAATAACTGCGGCTTTAAGTTTCCGCCTAAACCAGGTATTGGCAAACGCAAGTCATAAGTTGACACAGGTCTTTGTTGTTTAAGGTACATGTTGTTTGATGTGCTCAAATGATTTGTTTAAGTTTGAGCTTCAGTTGCGTAGTAACGCTTCTCAACCTCTTCGATAAGCTCTTGATGCGTGTGAAATCCGGTCTTTTGATAAATATGATAAATATGAGATTTTGCAGTTGACTCGGAGATATATAGTTTCTCACATATCATGCGTGCCGTGCGCCCTCGTGCGAGCATAATGAATACTTCGATTTCGCGTGGTGAAAGCCCGGATTGCTCACATATTTCGGTGCAGCATTGTTTCCAAGGTTTTCGCATTGCACTGTCGTCACTTATGGGAGCAGAAGGAGAGATTTTAATACTGGGTTTGTTAAGTACGGCAAGTATTATGACAAGTAGTGAAACAAGAGCTGTTGATCCATAAGCAAGAATCATCTCAGCAGAGTTGACTATTGAAATAAGACCAAGAGCAAAAAGCCAACCGATGGCCATGCCCAATGCATTTGCAAATCTACCTAAAGCAAAATATCTCACAACACTAAGATTGTGAAACTTGATCAATCCAGTAAGCTGATAGACAGAAAGCATGTCAAAGCATGTAAATCCAAAAGCAACTATCAAAAAACAAATAATTTGACCTTGCCCGTCAACGAGAGAGAGTGGCAATAGTGCGAGCGCAACGATAGGTAAAAGGTACCATAAAAATGATCCAGCAGGCACATATCTGCTTACAGCGATACTGTATATCAGCATTACTGCGCCCGATACAAGTATTGCTACACCCATAATTGTCTCCTGGGGAAAGATAATAGGCGTAAAAGACATGAACATTTGAATTGCTGAGAACACAATGCTATATAACAAGAGCTGAATAAAGAAATAACGAAATTCTCTTGCAGCAGAAAGATAGTTTCCTTTGCCCTGTTTTGAATCTTCCATAGTATTAGGAATAATTAGTTTTCCGCTTGGACGTGCAGCGAAAACCATGAGACAGCAAACCCACGGCACGATCATGAGGGTTATTAACTGAACTTCACCGCTTAAGGTGATTAGAAAGGCATAGAAAGCACAGCTCGTGAGGACAGCTATGGCAATAGAGAAACTTAGAACACGACCATTTATTGTATCAAGAATGAGCCCAATTCTTAGAAACAAAAAGGCATGAGCACATCCAAACAGAAAAAAGAAGGCAATAGTAAGCCAGTCGGATACAGGTATTCCAAGTGTGGGTAATAAAACGCTTAGGCTGCTAAGAGGAGCACAAGCTATCATAAATATAGTAAGAAATCGCTGGCCTATAGTTGTTGAAAAGGTTTTCCAAAATATTGCTATAAAGCCAAGTCCCAGTGCTTGAGCGCAGAGTGCTCCAGAGCGACTGATATAATCTAGAGAGCTCAAGGTTTCAGAGCTTGGGTTGAGGACACCGCCCCAGTAACACGTAAAAATCCATGCCCAATAACAGGCAAAGGCAATGATAGATAATGTTGTGTGTGCATCAATAAGTGAAATAAGAATCGAGAGATTATTTGAAGATTTTTCTTTCTTGGAGTTTATTTCATCCAAGTTAAGCCTCCCTTGTCAAGTGAGAAATTTGGTGTCAAATTATCGACAGGCCACTATATGAAACTCTACTTAAATGTCGTTAATAGGATTTGCGTCTACATAGGTATTATACGGCAGCTTCATGTAATTATCCTCCATCGATTAGGGAAAACATTATGCATAATACCACTTAAAATGGTTGATAACGTGGGTGATAGGACTTGAACTGTCACAGGTTTTGCCTGGCATAACCTATAAGATATGGCGCATTTGCTCCGCCCGTTCGCACAACTTTAGGCTTTACATCGTTTGTTGTAAAGCCTCCTAGTGGTGTATTTTAGTTAACTACAATACGATAGGGGAGCAGATAGGAGGAAACGTGGATAAAAAAGAAACGACGCTGATAGATGCCAACAATCTTAAAGAAATATACTTTGCCGGTGGCTGCTTTTGGGGTGTTGAGGAGTACTTCTCCCGAGTGCCCGGCGTACATGATGTTACCAGTGGGTATGCAAATGGCAACACTGAAAACCCCGGTTACGAGGCAGTCTGCTCAGGAGCTACCGGTTATGCGGAGACGGTGCATATTAAGTACGACCCTAGTATTATCAGCCTAAAAACGCTAACGGAGCAACTCTTTAAGATCATCAATCCAACAAGCCTAAACCGACAAGGAAACGACATGGGCAGCCAGTACCGCACGGGAGTTTATTACGTAAATGTATCCGACAAAGAGATCGTTCAAGCCGTTTTTGATGATGAACAAAAGCGCTACGATAAAAAAATAGTCACCGAGCTTATGCCTTTGAAAAGCTATTATTTAGCCGAAGAATACCATCAAAATTACTTGGTGAAGAACCCCGAAGGCTATTGCCACATAGACTTTAGTTCACTGAAAGATATCCAGACAGAAGTCCAGAGGTAGCAGCTTGGTTAAAAAGTCAACACATGATATCGGTTCAACTACTATTTAGGATGGGGAGATAATGAAAATCAATCCAATAACAAAACGTATCTTCAAGTCACTGGCGTTAAAGATGATCGGTCTTGAGAATCATCTTCCAAAAGATGAAAAAGAATCTGTAGCCTATATCGCAAGTCTCTGTAGGAGCTGGAACCATAAAAACGCAGTCATTGATCCAGAGAAGTATTTTGTTACCCAAAGTATGTATTCGGACAAAGACCAGCAAGACGTTGATTTTGGGCTTGAGGAGTTCATTAAACTTAACGATGCCCTGCTCTTTACAATCTGGCTTTCCGAAAACACCTATGACAACATTCTGCAAATCGAAGCACTTGAAAACATAGTTAGAGAGTACCATAAAAATAGTGAAGTAAATGATTATATGGAGAGTGGAGAAGACATTGTAAGCACTCTTCAAATGCTTGTTCGCACTTACGCTGAACACCCTGATTGTCCTAATGGACTGATCCTTACTGCGCTTAAGGAGTTTGATGATTTGCTGGGCGACGGTGAGGAGCTTGCGTTTGGAGACGAGAGTCTAAACTATCTTGCTATGCGTGGGGAATTTGGTGGGTTGATAGAAATCAGCAACAAGCTGATGGAACTACCGAAAGGTTCTTACTCTGATTGTTATGCTTGCATCGTAAACCGCCTCATACGTTGGCATATCCTTAATGAAAACTACGAGACCGCATCTTTACTGATAGATAAGGTATTTTACGATAAATTGTCTTGTGATCTTATCCCTAACTCCACGTATGTGCAAAAACTATTGGTTGCAAAAATGCTTGATAGACAAGATTGCGATTTTAAGAAACTGGAAAAGGCAGCCGTCAAAAACCTTACAGCTCGTGATGTGATGGTCTATGAGGCTTACTTCCTCTTGCTCTATTCGAGCCACACGAAAAATCTAGACCTTGCAAACAAGGTGATAGAGCAATTTGAGGGTGTCATTGAAGCAATATCCAGTCCGGAAAAAGTCTATTACTGCTTGGCGGCGTATCAAGTAACAGGTGACAAGTTCTTTTATGAAAGTGGCATCGAACTGGCAAGACGTTTTGATGTCAGAAATCAAAATGCTTTCTATGTGCCGATGTTCGGCTAGCTAATAGGTTGTAGAGAAAGTCCTTGGTGTGTGGCGCAATAAGAGATAATACTCAATCTCCGCGGAGACGATTCAGGATAGACTAGCGCAAACATACCTTTCTTCATATCGTGTGTGTAAATCCTTGGGATATCGACGCATTTTAAACTTGTCGGTCTCTTCGAAAAACAGTAATCGCCAGCTGCCTTTGTCATTAGGGTCGAACCCCAACGTGCTTTGCTCTTCGTCATAAAACAGTTACAGAACTTTTTACGAATAAGGTGTTACTCAGCAATAACTTGACAGTCGATAAGTAGGCAATTTCTATTCCATTTCCAGACACACTCATCTTAACTTTATTTGAGCCGAAATTAATAAAGAGTTCTATTCATTGGCAAAGCCTATGTATTCATAAAACCCAAGCAAATAAAGTGCCATAGGGATAGCGGTATCATCGCCGCCTGCAAAACTTAACAACTCTTCAAAAACGGAATCATCTGGAGCATTTACGCTCGGTACATTTTTAAGGACATATTCGATCTCATTAGGCAATGCTAGACAAATTTTATAAAATGCATTTGGGTCACCAGTAACTAACTCGTAGAATTTGTCTAAGCTGATTCTGCGAATCAATTTATGCCCTCTTTTTACCTTGTCAACTGTGACATCCCACTGACAGTTTTGAGAGTGTTTTGCAATTGCTTCAACAAGAAAGCAAGCACAGTCATCGTCTCTTAACAACTGGTCTTGCATTTTAATATATGTTTTACCAGCTGATGCAGAGTTCATAGTATTGTGCTTATTTTTCATCTCCACGTATACTGTGGAAACATGCAGGTTGTCAAAAACATCTACACCGCCTTCAGGCTTAAAGATTACATCCCAACCCTGTTTGGGCACTTCACAACCAGCAATATAGCTAAACATCATTTGATGAAAATAACCGATACTGTTGTTGTTTGATTTATCTCTTTGACGAAATATTTCGCTCTTGATAACCTCTTCCCAGCTGAGTCCATACACAAACTTATCAAAAATCAACTTTATGGGATCAACTATGTTGCTGTTGAACTTTTTGATGTCGTATGAAAGTAAATTGTCAGCATAGGCACCAATTGTCTTTGCAATGTGTGTCCTAAAATCATCCTTGCTGATAAAGTCCATGCTCCACATATTACCCCTCTTTTCGAGTGTGAATTACATCCATATCCTCGGTTATATCAATGTGCCCCAAGGCTGCAAGAACACACCTTCCGATATGATAACCAAGATTGACAGGAACAGCATTTCCAATTTGTTTGTATTGGCTGCATACCGATCCGGTAAACGACCATTCATCAGGAAAAGTTTGTATCCTAGCATACTCCCTCACATTAAGCGGTCTTGTTTCGCTTGGATGACACCGTTCGGTTTGCTTTTGCGCGGGATTACAGGTAAGCGTCAGACTTGGCTGATCCCATGAAAGCCTACGCGCCATACCAGTTTTTCCTCCACCAAGAAAATAACTTGCGCCCATATACTCACGCTGTAAATGGTCAGGAAGATCGCGCCAGTATCCGCCTTCGGGAATCAGCTCCATAATACTTCGCTTTCGCTCGGTGTATGATTGCCCAATAGATACGGGGCAATCGTGCAAAGCCTCTCTCAGTGAAATATAGTAGTCTCTCTCTTTGGGAAAGATAGCAGGGGTATCTAAATCATTTCGCGCAGCGAAGAGTATTAGTCTCTCTCTTTTTTGCGGCACATCCAAATATTGCGATCTAAGCACCTTGTAGCTGGTCGAGTAGCCGAGATCATCCAAGACATCAATCATGGTTTGCAAAGTTCTGCCGTTGTCGTGCGTGAGGAGTCCGCGAACATTTTCACCTATAGCAATCTTTGGTCTCACTTCTTTAATAGCACGCGCGAATTCAAAGAACAAAGTACCTCTAGTATCTTCAAAACCCAGGCTTTTTCCAGCGTAACTAAAAGCTTGGCAAGGAAAGCCAGCTTGAATAACATCAGCGGTTATATCGGAATAATCAATATCGGCAACATCACCTTCTACAATGCGCCAACCAAGTGACAGGGCATCCGAGTTCGCCCTAAGAGTTGAGCAAGCCCCTTTATCCAACTCTGATAAAAGCACGTGTTGAATGCCAGCATTATGAAAACCTAGCGCGGTTCCACCAGCACCTGCAAAAAGGTCAATGCACGTCACTGGATAGACAACCTTTTCCTTTAGCACCGTGTAATTGTTCTCGCCGTGCTCTCCTCTAGTTTTCTTTTCTACACGGGTCAGTTCATCTAGGTTAAATAACCTATGATTGTTTTGATCTCTCGTTGCTTTAATTAACCCCATTTTTTCCCAGCGTCTAATAGTGTCAACAGACACACCAAGTTGTTGGGATGCTTCAGAAATCTTAAACTCTCTACACTCGGTTAATGCTGGCATGTTTTATAATATCCATTCATTCGCAACTAGATTCAAATTCATTTTACTGGTAACCAATACACAGGGCAATGGTTACCAGTAAAATGCTTGTTCTTGTTTGATAGTAGCTATTTTTGCACCTATACCTCGGGGTAAGTACGATGCTTTATTTACGAGAATGCTTGCTGAACTTGAGCACGACGATGCAAGTGCCGCGACAGCCGACATGGTGCGGGCGAAAGGACTCGAGAATAGTTTAGTCCAGGACGAATGGGCACCCAAAAAATGGTCTATGAGCGAAGCGAATTATTTTTTGGGAGAAGGAGCAGTGGCGAAGTGTTGTTTTTAAATCCAGCTTGCCTGGTTTCAAAAATTTCAGCGTAGCCAACTGTGATGTGGTGCGGGCGAAAGGACTTGAACCTTCATGAGCGTAAGCTCACATGGACCTGAACCATGCGCGTCTGCCAATTCCGCCACGCCCGCATTCGCAAGGGGGTATGTTAACATATCACAGCATGTTTTTCCATGCATATATTTTAAAACTTGAACATATTTTGAAAGTGGTGCTACGTGAAAGTCATCGATGCGCATTGCCATATTTACCCTGAAGCAATTGCCGCAAAAGCGGTAGAGAGTGTTGGCAAGTTTTATGGCATAGAAATGACCGGTGAAGGCACCGTTGACAGGCTAATTGAGCTGCTTCACGATGCCGACATCAGCGCATCCATTGTTCACTCCGTGGCGCTTCGTGCCTCTAACGTCCAAAGTATAAACGACTTCATTTCTGATCAAGCTAAACTGCACCCGGAATTTATCGGCTTTGCAACCATACATCATGACTTTGAGGATATGTCTGCTGAGATCGAGCGCTGCATCTCACTAGGCCTTAAGGGTTTTAAACTCCATCCGGATTCACAAAATGTCAATGCCGATGATCCGCGACTGATGAAGTTTTACGAACTCATAGAAGGTCGTTTGCCGCTTATTTTGCACTGCGGAGATTATCGCTATGACAACTCACACCCCAAGCGTATCAAAAATATCTTGCAGACGTTTCCTAAGTTAGTTCTAAATGCTGCCCATTTTGGTGGTTGGTCAATTTATGACATCGCGCTTGATTACCTAAAAGATGAGAATTGCTTTATGGATATTTCTAGTTCGTCGATGTACCTGGGACCGCGCAGAACTACCGAGCTTATCAACATCTATGGAGCTGAGCGGATCATGTTTGCCTCTGACTACCCTATGTGGTCGCCCGCTATTGAGCTTAAGCGTTTTATGCAAAACGATCTTAGCGAATCACAACGAGAGCTGGCCTTATGGCGAAACGCCGAACGCTTCATTGGCGCAGAATTGGGATAATCATCTTCTCATGACCAAGCCCATTATTGCCACTATAGCACTTAAAAGCAATAACGATATCGCCCATACAGTTGCCATGCCAATCCAAAACCCTATCGGGTAAGCACATATCAATAATGAATCTGCCGAAAATGTCCACGTTCCGTCAGCAAATAATAATTGATGCATTGCTGTAAATAATGTGTCGAAACTCAATACACCTACAACACCTAAAATAAATACCACGACAATTGCCGTAACCCCACCTCTGAACAGCGAGTTTCCAAGGTATTGTCTGCCCAAAAACCGCCAGACTAAAATCAGCGCTATCAGCAACGCAATGCAAACAGCAATCGTAATATAGGCAGATGCCGAAATGACCACTCTAACGTCTTCCATGTGGCTTACGACTTCGGGAGTAAATGATGTGCGTTCATCGCTACCTGTTGGCATAGTGGCTCCGGGCACACTGTCTACATAGTCTCTGCCAGCCTCTGCCACTGCTACCAATTCAGAACGGCTAAACTCTGAGAGATGATTGTTTACGGTTTGCCCCGCTAAAACTGTTGTCACAAAAGGAAGTAATACAATGCGAAACGATAGGCCAAAAAGGCTAAACACTATAAGTGCTACCAGAAAAAAGAAAACAAAGGGGTGCCTCTTTTTATCTTTAGCAAACGCCTTGGCTTCTTTTCTCTTCATGATCCATCCCCTTAGTAAACAACTCGCCAAAAAGTTAGTCCCTGCGGTGGAGCAGTTTGTCCGGCGACAGTTCTATCCTTGGCTGCCAGAACTTCTGCAATCCACTCCGGTGGCTTTCTTCTCAATGCCACTTCAAGCATGCATCCTGCAATGACACGAATCATCGAATGTAAAAAAGCATTGCCGATGACTTGCATGACTATACATTCCTCACCCAAATGCTCTGCACCAAAAAGATTTACGCTATACAGCTCTCTGACCGTATTCTTATCTATCGATGAAGCGGTAACGCAAAAGGACTTAAAATCATGCTCACCTACCAGTAAAGCGCCTGCACGCTTCATGGCTTGCAAGTCCGCCGGTTGTGCTGTTGCAGTCCACCAAGCGTAAGGCCGTAAAAACAACGGTTCAACTTCACCAAAAATAAAGCGATAGCGGTACTCCCTGCTAACTGCCGAAAACCTTGCCGAAAACCCCGGTGGTTTTAGCTCGACTTTATGAACCACTATCCCATCATTTGTAAGAGCGTTCAGGGAGTTGCGTACTTTGTCAAACGACTTCTCGCCTATCTCATCTGCGGTAAGTTCAAACGACATAACCTGACCAAGCGCATGGACGCCGGAATCTGTTCGACCGGCACCCACAGTTTCAATCTCTCGGCGATATAGTGTCGTAAGAGCAGATTCAATATCTCCCTGCACAGTAAGTTGACCGGGCTGACGAGCAAAACCGCTAAACCCGGAGCCATTATAGCCAATTGTTAAAGCGACGATTTGGTTGTCTGTCATTGTTGGCTTCTTAGAATGTAAAGTGGTCTTTTAGGTGCTTGGTCAAACGTTTTAGCGTATCATCGCTGATAGCATGCTCCATCTCGCAAGCTTCCTCCACCGCTGTCTCTGGATCAACGCCTAATACATCCAGTAAGAAATGATATAAAACGTGATGTCGCTCCAATATTCCCGCTGCGTAGTCTGCGCCCTCACCAGTAAGGGTGATGTCGCCATAATGCGGCTGCTCAATATAGCCGGCTTGCTTTAGATTCTTTAGTGCATTGTTTACGCTGGCCTTTGACACGTCCAGTTTTGCGGCCAGATCGACCGATCTCACCGATCCTGAATCTCGACCTAGTTCATAGATAGCCTCTAGATAGTCTTCGTTTGCCGGGGTTAATTTATCTGTGTTCTGCTTTTCCGCCATTTTTACTCCTTCCACGAGCAAGAGCTGGCGTGCAATGAATTAATCAGTGCTTCTCACTAACTATGCTACCAGAAACATCGTTAGAAATTGCTTCAGAATTGCATGAACTACACGAATTGCATGAGCCGCAACCCTTTACCGTAGCTTTTTTTCGAGCAAATGGAGTAAAACGATACACGCACACAGCGATTGCAGCGATAATTAAAATTATGGCGATAACGTTTCCAAGCATGTTAGACCACCAAACTACCGATCTGAAATACCGCAAACGCCATGAGATACGCTACCGCCACTGAATAAGCAGCTTGTCCAATAGCCCATTTCCAAGAACCGAACTCTTTTCGCAAAGTTGCAAACGCTGCCATGCAGGGTATGTATAACAAACAAAATACCATAAAGCTTAGAGCTGCCAAAGGCGTAAAACCGGCCAAAGCCAAAAGTGATGCACTTAAGCCATCTCCCTCAATAGCGCTGTCCTCGCTGATTCCCAAAAGCGTTCCTAATGTTCCGATAACACTTTCCTTGGCAATAAACCCTGTAAGCACTGCCACAGCAGCTATCCAGGTACCAAAACCAAGTGGAGTAAATATCGGTGCGATGAGATTTCCAAATGCCGCCAGAAACGAGTTCTCAATATCGACCATTTGAAAACTGCCATCACTTAATCCATAACTGGAAAGTGCCCAAACCACTACACACATAGCAAAGATGATCGTACCGGCACGCACTAGGTATCCCTTGAACTTATCCCAAAGCGTTAAGATGACCGATCTGGCATGTGGCGCCCTGTAGCGAGGAAGCTCAATTATGAACGGAGAAAATTCACCTTTAAAGAGCAGCTTTCGAAGAATTACACCCGAAAACACTGCCACAATAATGCCCAATAAGTACATGGCAAACAAAATGACATCAGCATAACTTGGGAAAAATGCTCCGGCTAAAACCAAAAATATCGGTGCCCTGGCTCCGCAAGACATAAATGGAACAAGCATCAAAGTTAAGCGTCTGTCGTTCTCGTTTTCCATCGTTCGTGCAGCCATAGCAGCCGGAACGGTGCAGCCAAAACCCATCAGCATTGGCAAAAAGCTTTTGCCGGAAAGTCCAAAGCGCCTTAAGAACCTATCCATAATAAAAGCAGCGCGAGCCATGTATCCACAGTCTTCAAGTAGGGTTAAAAACAAAAACAATAAAAGTATCTGTGGTACAAAGGATAATACCGATCCCACACCACCAATGATTCCACCGATGACCAAGCTTTCAGCCCAACTGCCTTCTATGAAAAGTGTTGCAAGCGCTGCAGAAAAAGCTTCTACCCCACCTTCAACTAAACCTTGCAACCACACACCGGGACTTGGCAAGCCCTCGATCATGAACAGGCTTTCAGAAAAAGTCATATGAAAGACAAAAAATATTACAACAAGAAATATCGGTATCGCAAATATACGGTGCGTTAACACACGGTCGATCTTGTCGGAGTTATTTAGGTTCAAACGATTTTGCTTCTTGGAGCCGGATGTTGCCGCCAGGTCTTTCATCGGAACGTTATCTACCCTTGCGCTCTCTACATCCCACTCTTCATCCAACAATCCGACGCGACTATCAACTTCAGTTTCGTCTTGCATATTGCTCTCGGTGTCAAGATGATAGTCCTTATGAGCGTGATGGAGCTGCTCAAGCTTCTCGCCATCTGTACTCCACACAGATATCCCGTCGTGAATAACATGATGGATCAGCTTATAGCGAGCATCAGCAAAAGCGGTACAAAGCAAGGTGTGCTCTTGTTCAAAATCATTTTTAAGCTTGTCGATTTTGGCCATATCCTCAGCATCTAGAGTCAAATGATTTAAAACCAACTCGTCGCTTTCAAGTGTTTTTATTGCGGTCCAATGTAGGGGGTATCCCTTAGATGTAGCGTCACCAATTTCATGTTCGCGAACCAGATGGTCATTTAAAATAGCTTCCGTAAGAGCGATAAGCCTTTCCAGATGGGGGTTTGGCAACTCATGGCGTTTAGGCTGCTTGGCCTGCGGCAAAGCGTCAATAAGACCACTGATGCCGGTCTTTTTTACCGCGGATATAGGCACCACAGGAACGCCCAGATCTTTTGATAAGCGCTCGGTATCAATGTGAACACCTTCGGCTTCGATCTCATCCATCATATTTAGGGCAACTACCATCGGGGCATTTAGCTCAATTAGTTGAATAGTGAGATACAAATTCCGTTCCAGATTTGTTGCGTCAACAATATTGATGACTACATCCGGTTTCTCATCAATGATAAAGTCACGCGACACCACCTCTTCAAGTGAAAACGGTGAAAGCGAGTATATTCCCGGAAGATCAACAAGATGGCCCTCTCCATATGTAGATCTGATGTTGCCCTCTTTTTTCTCAACAGTCACTCCGGGCCAGTTGCCAACATGTTGGTTCGCACCGGTAAGCTCATTGAAAAGGGTGGTCTTTCCTGAATTTGGGTTTCCAATCAAAGCAATGCGCATTATGTTTACACCTGCTCGGATGATTCAACAACAAGCTCGCGTGCCATATCGTGAGCTATTGCCAAGCGCGATCGCATCACTTCTACTATCACTCCGGCACCGGTCTTTTGAATGATGTTTATGCTCTCGCCCGGAAACAGACCAAGCGACTCAAGCTTACTTCGAGTCTTAAGCGGCAAATCACAATTAACTATCTTGTATGACTCCCCTATCTCCACATCATTAAGGGTCATTTTTCGCCTCTCACTATATATAAATGTTAGATTTGACTTACTAATTAACACAATACCATAGCAATTTGTAAAGTCAATAATCCGCAAACACTATAGATTTAAATCTCTGTATAAAAAATACTGCTCGGCGCTTTCGTTACCGAGCAGTATTTACAAATGAATTGCAGCGCTTATAGTGAGATCGCGCCTTCAGGACACTCGTCTACGCAAGCGCCACAGTCAATGCAAGAATCTGTGTCTTCAATAACTGCTGAATCGCCGGGAACAGTTATCAGCTCTAGCGGACAGGCATCTACGCATGTACCACAAGCAGTGCATTTTTCGGAGTCTATTACAATTGCCATGTTATCCTTCTTTCTTTTAGTATATCCACTACACAATAAATGAATGTATGTAAATACCTTATGGTCTTGGTAAACTATAGCAGAGGAACAATATTTATCCTTTGTTCTCGAAAAAGATTTCAATTGTCTCGGTAAGTGGCGAAGCGCATTTAACAGAAAGGTATGCGAGCTAAATGGCAAATGATGAATTGGTTCGTGTAGAAAATCTGGCTTTTAAAGGTCGAGGAGTTGCGCGCCTTACCGGCGGTAAGACTGTGTTTATTGAGTCTGCAGTTCCGGGAGACTTGCTTACTTTAGAGCTTACCAAGGATCATGGGCGCTACTTTGATGCACGCATAAAAAGTATCGTTGAAGCTTCTCCCGATAGGCAAAAGCCACTATGCCCCCACTTTGAACACTGTGGAGCATGCCCCATGCAACATATACGTGGAGATGTTTTACGAAAGCACAAGAGAGCGTTTGTTGTTGATGCCTTAAAGAGAATTGGTGGCATCAACAACAGTGATTTGATCGTATCTGACACAAGGCATGCAGGGCTGGACTGGCATTATCGCAACAAGATTGAGCTGCAAGTACAAGTATTAAGCGACAAACTTCACCTTGGGTTTGCAGCTTCAAAAAGTCATAATGTGATTCCCGTGGATAGCTGCCTTTTGTTGCCAAAAGCCTTTTTGAAACTTCCGGCAAAGCTCGCAGGTGCTCTAAACTACATCTTTAAAGGCAACTTGGAGTCTTTAAAGCGAGTAAGCGTACGCGTCTCTCAAGACTGTAAGGATGTGGAACTGGCGCTTTGGACCGAACCCGGAGCCTGCAACCGTGCTTTTATTGCAAAAGTTTTAAAAGACACCATTAACGCAAGCAGTTTGGTAAGAGTGCTGGTAAAGGGAAATATCGAGAAACGAGATGTGCGAAACGTAGAGGTGCTTGGTGGTAAGGGTTTTTGGCAAGAGCGCCTTTTGGATTTTGACTTTAAAGTAAGTGCGCCTTCGTTTTTTCAGACCAACTCAAAAGTTGCAGAGCTAATGATTGAAGATGTGCTTAAGTGGGTTAACACGCAGGTTAATACAGATAAATCCGCGAACAAACAAATATATGATCTGTATTCAGGTGTTGGCACATTCACATTGCCTCTTGCCGACGTTTTTGATGACGTGTGTGCAATTGAGATGGCAGGCAGCTCGATAAAAGACCTGAGGCGAAATCTTGAAGATAACCAATTGTATGCCGATGTTGTCGGTGGTTCTGTGGAGTATATGACTGAAGAGACTAAGGATATGCCCCATGTTATTGTGGATCCTCCGCGAGCAGGGTTAAGCGACAAAGCCCGAGAAACCATTATATTTGGCGCGCCTAAATCCATAGCATACGTTTCTTGCGACCCATCAACACTGGCAAGAGACATGAAAATATTTATTGCCGCAGGATACAATCTGGAAAAGGTCACGCCGTTTGATATGTTTCCGCAAACATATCACGTTGAAAGCATCGCGTATCTTACCAAGCTTGTATCCTAGTGCCTTAACCATGAGTTACAATTAAATGATTAATGTAAGGAGGACAAGGCTATGACAAATGGTAATTCTTTTAGCATCAGAATGGCGCAGCCAAAAGACGCTCGAGCGATCTTAGATATCTATGCGCCATACGTTAGAGATACTGCCATTACCCTGACTTCGAAAATGCCAAGGGTAGACGAAGTGCGCAAAAAAATGCATATCGTAAAAAAGACTTTTCCCTACCTTGTATGCACTGTAGAAAACAAGGTGGTAGGATTTGCTTATGCGGATAAGGATCGTCCACACGAAGCCTGTTGCTGGAATGCCGAGTTATCCATCTATCTGGATCCAAACTTCCACGGTCGTGGCATGGCAAAGGCGCTTTACACCGCTCTTTTTCAAATACTAAAAGCACAAGGATTTTGCAATCTATACGCAGTAATTACATTACCCAATGAAGCCAGCGTGGCTTTACATAAAAGCTTTGGCTTTAAGGAGCTTGCTGTACATGAAGGCGTAGGATACAAACTTGGTGAATGGCAAGACGTATTATGGATGTTGCTGAGAATTGATGGCGCAAACCCGGAGACCCACGGTCCGCCAACGCCATGCAAAAAGCTACGTGATAATGAAGTTGACACCGCGCTGATGATGGCCACTGCTCTTATGGTTGGTGTCCAATAATGAATGTCGAGAAAACCGGAGCCAAAAACCCTCTGCGCTTGCTGGCAAAACTAGGCTCTGACTGCCAATTACCCAATGGGTTTGTGGTTGGAAATGCTGAAGACAAACAAATGGCAACCGGGTGTACGGTAGTGTTGTGTCAGTCCGGCGCCACGGCCGGTGTCTCAGTGCGTGGAGCAGCTCCTGCGAGCCTGGAAACCGATCTTCTATCTTCGCATAGAACTGTTCAAGAGATCAACGCCGTGATGTTATCCGGTGGCAGCGCTTTTGGCCTAGCGGCTGCCGGAGGAGTTATGCAATGGCTTCAAGAACGCGGAGTAGGTTTTGGTGTGGGAGACATCAAGGTACCTATTGTATGCGGAGCATCGATCTTTGACCTCAGTGTAGGAAGTAACTCACACCCGGACATAGTAATGGGATATGCGGCATGCCAAGCCTCCGCGGACACTATGACGACCGGCAATGTTGGTGCCGGAACCGGTGCTAGTGTTGGTAAATTACTTGGAGCAGATCTGGCAATGAAAGGTGGTCTGGGTGCTTCAAGTTTTACACATGACAACCTTGTGGTAACGGCCATAGTGGTTGTTAATGCGGTAGGTAATGTAGTTGATCGCGATACCGGACAAATTCTAGCGGGTGTGCGCGACCCAAAAGACCCGACCCAAATCATTGATGCTCTGAGCGCCTTTGCGATCATGTCTGCCGCAGATGGTGCTAAACAAGTCTTAGCAGGCACAAATACCACCATCGGCTGCATATTAACCAACGGCAAACTAACTAAGCCACAAGCAAACCACATCGCCGATATGAGCCATGACGGTCTGGCGCGAGCCATCGATCCGGTGCACACGGCATTTGATGGTGATGCCGTATTTTGCATGAGTTCAGGCGAGGTAGAGACCAACCCCGATCTGATTGGCATCTTAGCACCATGGGTAATGGAAGAGGCCATACACGATGCAGTTATATCTGCCGTATCAGCATATGGCCTACCGTCATCAAACGATATTATTAATTAAACTTGAACAACTTTCTCGCTACGCGATAGCCGCCTAATGATATTGCTTTGCCGCCTGCTCCGGGCAGATTAGCCGATATACCTACAGCGCTGCCGCGAATCTTTGGGTAAAGTTTTGGATCATGCTCTTTAAGATATGCCCAGATTGCTTTGCGCTGCTCTTCAGCATCATCACGATCCGAAAGCCTTAAAAATATAGAGCATATGGTCATCATGATTGACAGGTAATGAATCATATACTTGAGCAGCTGCTTGCTGGTTACGTCGTCACGCAAATGAAAAGCATCGATCATAATACGCGTAATCTTGAGCTGTTGCTCAATACGACCAATCATGGTGGCTTCATTTACCGATTGCCCTTCCCTACCAATGTAGTAGCGGTAAAGATCCACATCAAGATAATAGATACGTCTCACAGACGGTAGCGGAACATAGACGAAGATATTGTCAACATAAAATGTGTGTTTTGGCAGCTCCAGACCAATATCTTTTAGCATTTGAGTTCGATAGATCACGGCGTGCATAAGTAAGTGTTGCTGTGGTTTAAATGTACCTACATCATCCCAGCCAAATATCCTATCAGTAGGCATGACATTTTTATACTTAACGGGTTTTGGCTTTTTCTCGCCCACTTTTTCGTAAACATAATTGGTAACCAACATATCGAGGTCTGAAGCAGCCAGCCATTTAAGCCTGACCAACACCAAGTTCAAAGACTTTTCATCCAGCCAGTCATCGGAATCTACCACTTTAAAGTATTGCCCGCAAGCATTAGCAAGTCCCGAGTTGACCGCCTGACCATGTCCACCGTTTTCCTGATGTATGGCTTTGATGATATTGGGATGTTTTTGCTGCCACTCATCCGCTTTTTCACCCGTGTTATCTTTGTTGGACCCGTCATTTACAATAATGATCTCAATGAGATCCAAAAAATTCCTTGCACCGGAAAGTATGCTTTCAACACACTTGTCCATATATTCGGCGGCGTTATAACACGGAAGTGCAAAACTCAGTAGCTTTTGCCTCGCGTTTACATCTTGTCCTGATGTCTGTTCATTAGA
>DBCW01000138.1 GCA_002293265.1 Eggerthellales bacterium UBA948 | reverse complement strand
TTTCACTGTTTTGGCTGCGTGCTTGGTGTGATGGCAGTTTTGACTCATCGCTCAACCATGGTCATTGTTGAGGAGTTTGATGCGCTTAAAGTGCTCCAAGCAATTCACAAAGAGCGCGCTACGGCTGTATACGGCGTGCCTACAATGTACATTGCCGAGCTAAACCATCCGATGTTTGAGGAGTTTGACCTAACATCGCTTCGCACCGGCATCATTGCCGGAGCAGCGGTGCCGCCGTCTGTAACAGAAGCGGCAATGAAGCGCATGAATATGCCAGAGATTACCAACTGCTACGGACTCACTGAGACATCTCCGGTGTTCTTCCAAACATCATGGGATGATACCGATGACCGCAAGATTAATACGGTCGGTCGTCAGCATGACCCTGTTGAAGTGCGCTTGATAGATCCAAACGACGGACACATCTGCGGTCCGGGCGAACATGGTGAGGTGTGCTGCAAAGGTTACAACGTCATGAAAGGCTACTACAAGATGCCCGAGCAGACCGCAGAGGCCATCGACGAGGATGGCTTTCTCCACAGTGGCGACTTGGGTGTTTTGGATGAGCATGGGTATTGCCAGATCACCGGACGCATCAAAGACATGATCATTCGTGGTGGCGAAAATATTTATCCGCTGGAGATCGAGAACTTCCTGCTCAATATGCCCGGCGTGCTTGACGCACAGGTAGTAGGTTGTCCGGATGATACCTACGGCGAGATAGTAGTGGCATTTATCAAGCAGCAAGAAGGCTTTGAGCTTTCGGAAGAAGGCGTGCGCAGTTATGCTCACAAGCGCATGGCGCGCTACAAAGCTCCCAAATACGTGTTCTTTGTGGATGAATACCCTGAGACCACGAGTAAAAAGGTGCAAAAATTTAAGCTTCGTGAAACAGCTGCCGAGCTGGTAAAAGAACGCTTGCAGGGTTAAACTTGTCTTGGGGCATGGCGCTGTCCGAGATCCTTAGTTTAAACCTAAAGAAAAGAGATGACCGGGATGAAGATGAATACCGAAGCTGCTTTACTAGGCCTTATCAAAATGCATCCGAGTGTTTCCGGTCATCAATTAAAAATGATCGCTGAAAAATCCAGCGCCAGCGTTGTGCCAATAAATACAAACAGAATCTATCTGTGTCTTAAAGAAATGACAGAGAAGGGCTTGGTTTCATTAGAGCCAAGCCCTCAGTCTGATAAATCCGGGCAGAAGCTTTATTCCCTCACCAAGCAAGGGCAGCGTGCTCTTGACGATTGGATGAATAAGCCTTTTGACTTTAGGCATAGCCGCGCAAGTTTTGACGAGTATCTGCTGCAACTGGCGGGTATGGCTTATCTGGATAACTCAACAATACTCAGGTTCATAGACGATGGTATAGCGTATCTGGAAGAAGAGATTATATTCAGGTTAGGCGAAAGCATCGCCATTGATGATGCCTACATAGAAAACGCGGAAGAAGATCTGCGCCGAAAATACAAAAAGCTTTGGGATAAGCAAAGACAGCTCATGCTAGACGAAGCAACGAGTCGAAAAGCCTGGCTCGAAGAGTTAAGGCTAGAGTATGAATAAATCGCAGTCATCGTTCCTGTACCATTATTGTCATTCCCGCGAAGGCGGGAATCCATAACTTGCAACACCGCAGAGCTCAAAACCAAGCAAAACTAATAAAAATCTCATAACTCGCGCGAAAGAACTTGACACATGCCGCTGCAAAGATATTATTAACACGTTGATTCTTTACAATTCGCGTAAAGGAGGTCAGGGGCAGTTGTTAAGCCATTAGTGGAACAATTAATCAGAGAAAAATGAAGAAGGCAATGAGGAGTTTAGTACGGTTCTTGGGGAATTATTTGTATTGGAAAATTCCATAGTTTTATTTAGAGAGGACTGGAGATGCTGGCTAAAAAGAGTAGTTTTTTTAAGCTGCAGGAGAATGGCACGAATGTACGGACGGAAGTAATTGCAGGGCTTGTAACCTTTGTTACGATGGCCTACATCATCATTGTCAATCAATCGATCTTAAGTCAGACCGGCATGCCGGCAGGAGCAGTTATCTTGGCAACATGTATAGCTGCTGCGGTTGGTACAGGCATGATGGTGCTGGCAAATGTTCCTTACGCGCAGGCTCCCGGTATGGGACTCAACGCGTTTTTTACTTTTACCGTCTGTTTTGGTCTTGGCTTTACGTGGCAACAGGCTTTGGCAATGGTATTTATCTGCGGTATTGTAAACTTCCTGGTTACCGTGACTAGCATCCGCAAGCAGATCATCGCGGCAATTCCAAAAGTACTCCAATGCGCTATTGGCGCCGGTATCGGTATCTTTATTGCCTACATCGGTGTTAAGAATGCCGGTCTGCTGCAGTTTACCAGTGACCCCGGTACTTATGCGCTGCTGGACAGCGGTACAGTTATCGCAGGTTCCGGTGCAGTTCCTGCAATGGTGCCGATAAATGACCTATCGCTTATTATGGCAGTAGCTTCAATTGCATTGATGGCAATCTTAGTTGCTTTAAAAGTTCCGGGCGGAATTCTCATTTCGATTGTGGCCTCTACTTTAGTAGGTGCGCTGCTCGGTCTGGTGAACTTTGATTTCTCAACATACTTTGCCGGCTTAGGTGCTTCGTTTAATGATTTGGGTGGCGTGTTTGGTCAGTCTGTTTTGGCAATTCCCGGACTCTTTGCCGATCCCAGCAAGATCGTGTTGGTTATCGTCACCATCTTTGCATTCTCACTTACAGATACATTCGACACCATCGGAACCTTTATCGGTACCGGTCGCTCTACCGGCATCTTTAGCGAAAAAGAGATCGATAGCATTGCCGAGACAAAAGGCTTTAAGACCAGGCTGGATAAGGCACTGCTTGCTGACTCTTTGGCAACCTCTATTGGCTCATTGCTTGGCACATCAAACACCACAACCTATGTTGAGTCTTCTGCCGGTATCGCTGCCGGTGGACGCACAGGCCTCACATCTGTTGTGACAGCGCTTTGCTTCATATTGGCAATGGCTTTTGCTCCGCTGGTCTTAGCAGTTCCGGGCTGGGCGACCGCTCCGGCATTGATTATCGTAGGCGTACTCATGGTGTCTCCACTTAAAGATATCGACTGGAAAGACCTGACCGACGCTATCCCGGCATTCTTTGCCGCTACGATGATGGCTATTTTCTACAGCATTACCGCCGGTATTGCCATTGGCTTTATTTTCTACTGCATCGTTAAGATCGTAACCGGTAAAGCTCGCGAAATTCATCCGATATTGGCTGTTGTTACGCTTCTGCTACTAGCCAACTTTGTTATCACGGCTCTGGTGTAGGAGGCAGATGTGACTACCACTGTTAAGTGGCCGGACGTTTGGCGCGTTTGTTTGTGTGAAGATGCTGATGCTGATGCGTGTTTTGTAGATTTGCCTCTAGTGTCCGGAGATAACGGCGTGCGCATTTATGCTTTAGATTTGATGGGCAAGACTGTGCAAAACAGCGCCGCCGCCAAGTCCTTGTGTGATCGAATTAAAGAAACCGGTATCGATTTTGATGTATTGATAACGGCTGAGTCAAAAGCGATTGCACTTACCAACGAGCTGGCCAAATTGGTAAATAACGAAGACTACATAGTGCTGAGAAAGTCGCCCAAGCTGTACATGCCCGATCCGGTGATGGTAGAGGTACAGTCCATCACCACAAAAAACGTCCAGTATCTCTACTTAGGGAGAGACAAAGCCGATGCACTCGCCGGCAAGAAAGCTGTAGTGGTTGATGACGTAGTGTCAACAGGTGGCACTATGGATGCCATCCTAGACATGGCAAATAAGGTAGGCTTTGAAGTGTCGCTTATTGCAACAGTATTGACAGAAGGGGAGGATCGCGATCAATATCGCGGCATTCCGCTGGTTAAACTGGATCATATTCCACTGCCCTAAACATACGGCGCTCGTGTTTTGCGAGCGCCGCAATCATTTTCAAGACCATATTTTGGGTGAAACTTGCTTGTCGGCTTTAACCTAGAGCCTGCTTGATGTCCGCGATCAAGTCCTCAGCATCTTCGATACCGCATGAAAGTCTTATCATGTCCGGTTCAATACCGGCAGCTTCAAGCTCGGCATCGTTCATTTGACGGTGTGTGGCGTTTGCCGGGTGCAAAACGCAGGTGCGAGCGTCAGCTACATGTGTGGCGATCTGCCCCAGTTTTAAGCGCCCCATAAACTCTTCTGCGCCCTCGCGTCCACCGGTAACCCTAAAGCTTATAACGCCGCAACCACCGTTTGGCAGATACTTTTTGGCCAGTTCATGATATGGGTCACTTTCAAGTCCGCTGAATTTTACTGCAACAATCTTTGGATGGGCGCTTAAGAACTCTGCAACTGCTTGTCCGTTCTCACAATGGCGCTTCATACGCAGGTGCAAACTTTCAAGCCCAAAGTTTAATAGAAAGGCGTTTTGTGGCGACTGGATAGAGCCCAGATCGCGCATTAGCTGCGCGGTAGCCTTGGTTATAAAGGCACCGGCCAGACCAAAGCGCTCGGTGTAAATGAGTCCGTGATAGCTATCATCAGGTTGTGTGAGACCGGGGAACTTCTCGGCATTTGCATTCCAGTCAAACTTACCGGAGTCCACTATGCATCCGCCAACGCCTGCGCCGTGTCCGTCCATGTACTTAGTGGTGGAGTGGGTAACGATATCGGCACCCCACTCAAATGGGCGGCAGTTTACCGGGGTGGGGAAGGTGTTGTCCACAATCAGCGGCACGCCGTGTGCGTGAGCCGCATTTGCCCAGCGCTCGATATCAAAAACGGTAAGAGCGGGGTTTGCAATAGTTTCACCAAAGACCGCTTTGGTATTGGTTTTAAATGCTGCTTCAAGCTCCTCATCTGAGCAGGTGGATGGTAGAAAGCTAAACTCGATACCCATGCGTTTCATTGTCACGGAAAACAGATTATAGGTGCCGCCATATAATTCAGAGCAAGCAACAATATGATCTCCGGCACTGGCAATGTTAAAGATAGCAAAGAAGTTTGCGGCTTGACCGGAAGAGGTAAGCATGGCTGCCGTGCCGCCTTCCAGCTCACATATCTTGGCTGCCACATTGTCGTTGGTGGGATTTTGCAGGCGAGTGTAAAAATAACCGGACGCTTCCAGATCAAAGAGCTTACCCATAAACTCGCTGCTATCATATTTAAATGTGGTACTTTGGATTATCGGCACCTGACGCGGCTCGCCATTGCCGGGGCGATAACCGCCCTGCACACAGATTGTGTCAATTGATTGGCTCATAAATTACTCCTTCGTCTCCTACAAAAAATGTCTAAGAAGTATCTCACATTTTCTAACTGACAATTAGCTAGGTATTGTTAATTTACATAAAACGATAATCTTGTGTTAGTAATTTAAGCCTTTTTATACAGGCTTATTACGTTGTGTTCTGCGGCTTTAATCATCGGCTTCATTCTATTAAAATGATTTTGTTATAGATAGTTTTTATTGCCCACCTCGATATATAAGATAAGCACAAAAGAAAGCAGAGGATACTAAGTGAAGACAATTTACGACGGCAAAACAAAAACAGTGTTGCTCGAAGAAGAGACCGGAGATTATTACCTGTTCTTTAAAGACAGCGCCACAGGCGAAGACGGTATGTTTGACCCGGGCTTTAACACAGTTGGAGGAAGCGTAGAGGGCAAAGGACAAACCGGGCTAATCGTGTCACAGTACTTTTTTGAGCTGATGAAAAAGCACGATATTCCCACTCATTATCTTGGCGCTGATATCGAAAACAATCTCATGAAAGTAAAAGCTGTTGAGGTTCCAAAACTTGAGTTTGTGCTGCGTTACTTTACCGCCGGCAGCATGTCTCGTCGCTTCTCGCTAGAGCAGGGCATCCCATTTGATCCTCCGTATCTTGAGGTAACTCTTAAGGATGACGAGCAGGGCGACCCGCTGATCACCGAGAGACTTTGCATCATGAAAGGCATGCTCAAAGCAGGCGATTACCAGCGTGTTTTGGATATGTTGGTAAAAATTGGTGAGGTTTTGCGCGAAGAACTAGAAAATATGGATCTCAAGCTGATCGACTTCAAACTAGAGTTTGGTTTTGACGAGGATCGCAATATCTATATCGCCGATGAGATAACCCCGGATATCTGGCGTGTGCAAGACAAAGACGGAAATATCCCCAATCAGATAGATTGTGCTAATATGATCTTAAAAAAGATTGGTAGATAGGGTAATCAATGTCACAAAAACGTGTAGTAACCATCCAAGACATTTCTTGCGTGGGAAAATGTTCTCTTACGGTAGCGCTGCCCATCATCAGCGCAGCCGGTATTGAGACCTCAATAATTCCCACCGCAATCTTATCCACTCATACCGGAGGGTTCACAGGTTATACATTTCGCGATCTGACCGAAGATGTAAAGCCGATAACCGAGCATTGGAAGTCTTTGGATCTCAAGGTGGATGCAATCTATACCGGCTATCTGGGAAGCGTAGAGCAACAGCAGTTGATAGCCGAGATATTTAAAGCCTTTAAGCAACCGGACACTTTGCTGATGGTAGACCCGGCAATGGCCGACCAAGGAAAACTCTACCCGGCATTTGATATGCAGTTCGCCTTAGGCATGCGCGATCTTTGTGCACTAGCAGACATCATAGTGCCAAACATCACTGAGGCTTGCTTCATGCTGGAAAAGCCGTATCCGGGTGAGGACTACGATAAAGACTATATTGAGAATCTGCTACATGAACTGGCGGCGTTAGGCTGCAAACAAGTGATCCTTACAGGAGTTTCTTTTGAGTCCGGAAAGATTGGTGCTGCTGCCTATAACAGTGAGACCGATAACACGGATTACTACTTTACAGAGCGCATCGAAGGCTACTACCACGGCACCGGCGACATCTATTCCAGCGCTTTGCTTTCAGGCATCATGAACGATAAGACGCTGGCACAGTCCATTCAAATCGCCTGTGACTTTACAGTAGCAGCCATACGCCGCACCCACGATGCAGGCACAGATCCAAAGTATGGTGTGGAGTTTGAGAAAGAGCTGGGGACTCTTATTGAAATGTTGAAGCAATAGGTGTACTTGAAAAAACTCTGAGTCGCAATTAAAGGCTTGTTGCAATAAAGTTTAGTTTGATATATCGTTTGAAAATTCTCCATAGAGCGCGAATCTGCGTGCTCTATGGAGCCATATAGCCAACAACCGAATCTATAAAGCTACAGCTATGGGAGGTCTACATGCCAGAGGTATTCTTTTCTACAATGCGGGTGCAGAAGAGTGATTCTATTCCGGCGAAGCTGCAGAGACTAGTGAGAGCTGCCGGACTGGAAGAATTGGATCTTTTTGGTAAGTATGTTGCCATAAAAACTCATTTTGGAGAACTGAACAATATCTCACATTTAAAGCCTGCCTATACACGTGCAATCGCTCAAGCGGTCAAGGAGCATGGTGGCAAACCTTTCGTTACCGATTGCAGTACGTTATATCCCGGCATGCGAAGTAACTTGCTTGACCACATGGAGTGCGCGCGCCTAAATGGATTTACGCAAGATTCTTGTGGTTGTGAAGTGGTGATAGGTGATGGTTTGCGTGGAAACGATGAGGTTATCATCTCTATACCTGATGGAGCCTATGTGCAGGAAGCCAGGATTGGTAGAGCCATAGTTGACGCCGATGTGCTTATCTCGCTTACACACGCCAAGGGTTGCGCTGCTACGGCCTTTGCCGGCACCCTTAAAAACGTGGGTATGGGCTGTGGATCACGCGGTGGAAAAATGATCATGCATTCAAATGGCATACCAAAGGTCATCGACTCAAAGTGTACGGGATGCCTGCAGTGTCTAAAGAGTTGCGCCAACGACGCTATTGTTGTTCTTGACAACAAAGCCTCAATTAATAACAACTGTGTGGGTTGCGGCTATTGCCTTGGCTACTGTCCGCGGGGAGCCATTGTTTCGATATCAAACAAAAAATTTGAATATATGAATATGAAGATCGCCGAATATACTGCTGCGGTTGTTCGTGGCAAGCAATGCTTGCATGTGGCAATTGCTGTCGATATCACACCCAACTGTGATTGTTTTGCCGGAAACGATGCTCCTGTTGTTCCCAATGTAGGTATGTTTGCGTCCTTAGATCCACTTGCCATTGACGCAGCGGTATCTGATGCCATAGTGGCGCAACCGGTCATTGAGGGAAGTGCGTTAGCAGAGATGCATGAAACGGTAGATGAGGGTTGCGATCACTTTCATGCCATCAACCCGGAATCGGATTGGGTCGCAGCCCTAGAACATGCCGAGAAGATGGGCATAGGCAGCCGTGAGTACAAACTTGTAGTGGTAGATTAGTCCGTACTTTTTCGGAAATTTGATTACCCCTTAGTGATCTTGCTCAACCCATCAAATGCATCGGATAAAGCACTCGGAACTACCACTAGGCCACCCTTGTCCTTTACACTGTTGGATACAAAGCTCATGGCACGCAGTTGCATGGCTCCTTCTTCTTCTTTGTAGGTGCGCGCTGCGTCTACAAACATCTCGGAAATCTCTTTTTCTACTTCGGCCAAGATCACTCGGGCGTTATACTCGCGTTCTGCCTGAGCTTCTACAGACATAGCGTCTTGAAGTTCTAGAGGAATCTCGATGTCACGAATCTCTACCGATACAGCCGTGATTCCCCAGTCACGCATCTTATTTTCAAGAATTGCTTTGACCTCTTTGTCCAGTTGAATGCGTCTGGTGCTCATCTGGGCGATGCTCATGCCGCCAATAACGTCGCGCAATGTAGTCTGTGATATCCAAAACACCGACTTCTCAAAATTCTTTATCTCCGCACAAGCTTTTTTGGCATCCCATACCAGCCAAAATAATACGGCGTCTACGTTTACGGGAACAAGATCGGAGGTGAGAACACGCTCGGCCTTAAAGACTGTGGAGCGCAGGCGCAAGTCTACAATTGCGGTTACGTATTCAACCAGCGGGATTGTAAAAAACAGACCCGGTCCTCGAACACGACTGAGTTTTCCAAAGCGCAGCACTACTGCTCGCTCCCACTCTAGGATCACGTGGGCGCTTAAGAAAGCCAAAAGTGCAAATATCAACCCCAGCACAAGCGCTAAGATAGAAGCATAGCTCCAAGCAATACCTGCAAATATCAGCAAAACTATAAAAGCCAAAGATATACGGAGAAGTTTGGCTCCCATCCGTGAGGTGACAGTGTCTTTGAAATCGGGCGTATCACTGGTGCTCTTAGATGTATCTAAGCTTGCTTCGTATTCTTCCAAAGTGGTCTTGTTTCCCATTTCGATCTCCTTGATTAACACACGAAAACTTATGAATTGAGCTTTTGCCTAACTCTCGCTAAAACTTCTTCTGGACTTACATTTTCGCCTTCAGCAACTCGCACAAGCTCTTCTATCACCATGTCAACAGGGGAGTCCGGCAGTTGCAAGGACTTACTATCCACGTCGGCAACAAATGAACGTTTGCCTTTGCTTGAACATATTAGCCCCTCCGTGTCTAGATCTTGGTAGACCTTGTGAACGGTATTGTAGTTCACACCTAATTGCGTGGCCAACTCGCGTACGGTTGGCAAAACATCTCCCGCCTTGTATTGACCGGACTTAATCAAAAAGAATAACCAGTTGCGAATCTGCACCCATACAGGGATGCCGGAATTCTCATTAATTTGCAGTGGTTCGATCACAATAACACTTCTCTGTTGAATTTTTGGTCAAACTATCGTACACATACATGATACCATGTGCATTGAAGGCGCAAGCGGAGCGTAGGGCACGCAGAATGGAAAACCTGTGTTGCAAACATTTTTTGGCATATCTACGGTATTCTACCTATGTTTAGGCGCTGCCGGAGCTGGTGTGTGTGGCACGGCAGCATCATCATATTTGCATTCAGGTGCTCGATTTCTCGCTGGTATAAAAGTGAGTTTGTGGCTGTCTTTGTGCTGCATTTTTGTAGGTGGCTGCTGTCTTCTTTTTGATTTGGGGCGACCGTTTGTTGCGCTTAATATTTTGCAATTTATCAATCTAAACTCCTGGGCAGCTCGTGGTTTTTGGTTACTGGTATTGGCATTCATAACTGTGTGCCTGTTACTTTTTGTTGTATCAAAATCAAGCTCACATCTGCTTTCGTCTCGCTGGGGTTTTTACAAACGTCATAGAGGTGTTTTTGCATCAGCTCTAGCATGGATAAGTATTATAGTAAGCATTGCGCTGGCATTATACACAGGATTCTTGCTTTATGATTGCATTGCAATACCGTTTTGGCGAACATTCTTTCTGCCAACATTGTTTCTTGGCGGGGCAACAAATCTTGGAATAGTGTTGTTTGCTTGCATCAACTCCATTGCTTCGCTTAAAACCAAACCGTCGATAACAGTAAACACTAAAAGTTATATCTCGATATCATTAGCTGTATTGGGTTTAGAGGCAATGCTTATCATCACTTTCTTAAATGCAGCAAGCTTTAGCGTGTTTGAGTCTGCAAGCGCTTCTGTTTATTATCTGGTTTCCGGCGAACTCTCGCTAATGTTTTGGCTGACAGTTGTTGGCATAGGACTAGTCGCTACTTTTTTACTATCACTTTCTTTGTTTGCTTGGAGAGGAAAAAAGTGCGTAGTTGTTATAAATACAATTATCGCTACCTGCGCATTGATAGGCTCGTTTGCCTTGCGCTACGGAATAGTATTTTCGGGCATTCTGCTGTACCAGTAAATACTGGGAAGCACCAATACTCAAATAATTGAATATTATCCTCGAGATAGGATACATTTTGCTATAGACCATCACACATGCGTATGATACTCTATCATAAGTATGTGTGATAGTTTCGCGAACTACACTTAAGTCTTCTGTTTGTCTAATTAAAGAAAAGGAGGAGCTATGCGAAAGGATAGCGAGTCTGGAACGCTTTCTCGCAGAAGCTTTCTGAAATCAACAGGTTTGGCAGCTGGAGTATTGGGATTCTCCGGAGAAGGGATGCTTGCTGTCGACAATTGGCTTTCACCAACGAAAGCCAATGCGGAAGTCAATGAGGAGACACGCATAATGTGTCATTGGTTTCACTGTCTCGGTGGCTGTGGGCATAAATGTACCGTGCGTGATGGACGCTTGGTCAAAATTGAGCCAGTTGAGTTCGAAGATGGAACGCGAGGTCGTTTGTGTGCGCGAGGCTTAAGCGAGGTACAACACGTATATGATGTTGATCGTATACAAACACCGTTGAAGCGTGTAGGTGAACGCGGCGAAGGAAAATTCGAACCCATTTCATGGGAGGAAGCCATCAAAACGATAGCTGACGCTATCAAGGAATCACAGAGTAAGTATGGTGAGAACTCTTTCTATTTCAGGAAATCACCGGAAGCCCGAACCACCACAAACGTGGACTTCATATCCAAGTTGCTCCATGCCGATACAGGAGGTCTGTCGGGTATTGACCGTGGTCAGGCAAACGGCTCCGATCCTTCGGGACTTACATCGAATGCCCGTACCCGCAGTTCTATTTGGGACTGGGAAAATGCCGGAACCATACTCCATATCGGCAGCAACATACTTGAAAGTTCAGTCGTTAATATGGAAGCGTTTTTCAATGCCAAAGAGGGCGGTACTAAGATGATCGCAGTCGATCCACGCTTCAGTACTACGGCATCGAAGTGTCATCAGTGGCTACCGATCAAGCCGGGTACAGATGCCTCGTTGCTACTGGCGATTGTCAAAATCATTTTGGACGAAAAATGGTACGACGAAAGCCATATTCTGGCAAAGACATCTTTTCCGTTCCTCGTCGACGAGACCACAGGCGAGGTGCTCGGTAGGATGGAGGAAAGGACGGATAGCGCTGGGAAAGTTTCCCAGGTAAAAATTCCAATGGTATGGGATACCGTGACAGAATCCGCACAAGATCATAATGCGGAAGGCGTTGTTCCGGCTCTGACAGGCAGCTACACCGTTGAAGACCGAAAAGCGATCACAGAATTTGACCTTCTCAAGAAACAGATGTCGTCTTACACACCAGAGTGGGCAAGCGAGGTATGTGGGATCGCATCGGATGTGATTGTAGATGTTGCTGATCAGTATGCAAACAACGGTCCTTCAACAATAAATTACGGGTTTGGTGGCCCAGATAAGTATGCGAATGCCGACATCGTCGGTCATGCTGCTTCTATTATGGTGGCTCTTACGGGAAATTCCGGAAAGCCCGGCACTGGTATCGGTTATACAGGTTACGGGAACGTGAATCCCGCCGCTGCAGGAGTCAAGAGCTGGCCTCTGCCGGCTGAGTTTGCCGTCAGTAAGAATACAGTGCAACTATTTGATATGCCGTTCAAGGAGAACAACATTCATGTCGGGCTGACGTTCGGCGATTCGATTACGCTCACCACTACGGACTTGAATAAGACGATAGATTGGGTGAAGACACTCGATTTCTTCGCAGTAGCCGAAATATATTATTCTTCTACAGTTCCGTATGCCGATATCGTTTTACCGGTCTGTTCCAAATATGAGTGTCGCGAAGAAGTGAACTGCGTGCGCACCGGTGTTAATTATCCGGATGTTTATCTGACCCAGCAGGTCATAGAACCGCTTTTTGAAAGCAAGACGGATCTTGAAATCGAATACCTGTTAGCAAAAGAGTTCGGTCTCGAACAACATCTGCCTAAATCGCACGAGGAGCTGGCCAAGTTCATGCTTTCGGAGCCAAAGGGCAATATGGAGGGATTCACCTACGATGTCATGCGCAAAGCCGGAGTAAAACGTCTGCTTGATTCCAGTGAGATCGTATATGGCTTCAAGGATGGGAAATACCCCACCACGTCCGGAAAGATTGAGCTGTACTACGAGAATAAACTGGAGGACAAGTTGGCATTTCCGCAATATGAGGATGCCAACGAAGTATATGATGCAAACCCGCTCAAAGAGAAATACCCGCTGGCATTTGTTCAAGGCAAGACACGGTTCAGCATTCATGCCTATTTCAGTTCCGCCAAATGGATCCAAGACTATTATGGTCCATTGGTTCAGATCAATCCAAACGATGCCGCAGCTCGTGGGGTTAAGACGGGCGATGATGTGAAAGTCTTCAACGACCGCGGTTACTTTGTTTGTCGAGTAGCCGTCGACGGTAGCATCCAACCGGGAATGCTGTTTATGGCCGGCTTGCCCTACACTCATCTCTACAAGGAGGGAACGCTTCAAAACGTGACAAATGCATACAGAAGTCAGCGCCATTACAAGCTTTTATTTGGATCGCAGATCCCCTTCAATGATGCGCTCGTCGAGTTAGTGAAAGCGTAGGTGATTTAATATGACAAAACTCGGAATAGCGATCAATCTGGATCGTTGCACCGGCTGCCATGCTTGCGCGATGGCATGCAAAATGCAAAATAACGTCCCATCGGGGATGCAGTGGAATCGTGTGCTGACCGAAGGCAGTGACATAGTAGACGGCGCGGTAGGCGAGTTTCCAAATCTATCCCGCACCTATCGCCCTGTTGCTTGTCAGCACTGTGAAAATTCGGCATGCTTAAAGGTCTGTCCGGTGGGTGCCACCTACAAGGACGAAGAGGGCCGTGTGCTTATTGATTACAACAAATGCATTGGTTGTAGAATCTGCATGGCAGCGTGCCCCTACAACGCCAGAGTCTTTAACTGGAACGAGCCGGTGAGAAATCCGGACTTTAACTACGGAGATTCACGTGTTCCCGTGCGCCCTAAAGGTGTGGCAGAAAAATGCACGCTGTGCAAAGAACGCACCACAGATGGAGAATTACCAATGTGCGTATTGTGTTGCCCATCTAAAGCTCGCACTTACGGCGACTTGGATGACGGTAATAGTGACGTATCCAAAAAGATACGCGAAAACGGCGCTACTCAACTACTGGCAGAGCTGGGCACAAAGCCACAACTCTATTATTTTGGATAAGGAGGTGTACGAAATGACAAAAACTTCCGGAGCTTTTAAGGTATCAGCTATGGTACTTGCAGTGATAGCACTTGCCGGTATAGGCACATGGATCTACCAGCTGATGGGTGGTTTGGGTGTTACCGGTATGAATAACGGCACCTCTTGGGGTCTCTACATTGCTTGCTTTATGTTATTTGTGGGGCTTTCTGCCGGTGGCTTGATCGTTGCTTCTGCGGCATCGGTATTTAACATTGCCGACTACAAAAAAGTTTCCATGCCGGCAATTATTCTATCCACCATCTGTATTACTTTGGCAGGATTATTTGTACTAGTGGATATGGGTGGTGTCCATAGGGTGTTCAATCTCTTACTTCATCCAAACATCACCTCGCCTTTGTTTTGGGACGTATGCATAATTCTTATATATCTCGTCATCAACATTATCTACATCGTTTTCATGACATCAAAAAATGGCGATGAGCAGGCACGCGCGAAGCGCCTGGCGATACTATCTCGCATTGCGCTACCTGCAGCTATCTTGGTGCACAGCGTAACGGCGTGGATATTTGGCTTGGAGATCGCTCGCGAAGGATGGTACTCTGCGATCATGGCGCCATTGTTTGTTGTATCTGCTATGGATTCAGGTTTAGCTCTGCTACTGCTTGCTTTGGCTGGGCTAAATAAAACAGGAGTATTTAAAACTGAAGAGAAGTTAATCTCAAAGCTTGCGGTATTGATGATGGCTTGCATTGCCATCGATTTCTTCCTTGTTTGCTGTGAGCTTTTAACCATGGCTTATCCCGGTGCCGGTGGCGCAGAGATACTGACCATTATGTTCAGCGGTGCCACAGCTCCGTTCTTCTGGTTTGAGATCATTGCTGGTCTCGTATTGCCCTTCCTTCTCTTAAGTTTCGCCGCCCTGCGAAACAAGGTCGGAGTTGTGGTGTTTGCTAGTGCTTTGGTAATCGTTGGAGTGATGTGCAAACGTTTGTGGCTGCTTTTATCCTCCTTTGTTGAGTTTAATGTTCAAGGTGCCTCAGGAGTTATTGCCGGTTCGTCTACGTCAGCGCATGCTTCCGGAGTAGATGCTTTTGCCTTGGTAAGCAGCTATATGCCAACATGGGTAGAAATAGTCATAGTTGTTGGCTTTGTGGCTTTGGGTATTTTGGCCTTCATGTTGATGACAAGCAAACTTCTTACCAAGAAAACTGACGCCAAGCTTGAAGATATTGATGCCAAAGAGCGTGCGTCTGCATAGATTTTCTTGCATAGCTTTTCTCTTAAACTATAGTTTCTAAGTGGCTCGAGAATAAAAGCTCGAGCCACTTATAGAGCTGGTGGCGGCAAGTGGGTTGGAAAACGAAAGAGGTCATGATGAAGATACAGGCTACTACTTGGTTAACTTTAAGTGAGATGTACGCGTTTATTGCAAACTCATTTTTAAGCCCGATGAAGGCTACAACTGACATGGGTTTATCTGCTGATTTCTGGGAGACGTTTTTACCTGATGCCAAAGATGAGAAGGTCAAGTCTGGTATAGCAAAGCTCGTTGCTTACGCAAATGCAGTGAGCAATATGAGCCGCGAAGAGGCAGTGCAACAATGCTCAGTGGAATACACAAAACTTTTTATAGGTCCTCCGTCTCCGGCAGCACCACCATGGGAGACCATGAATAAAAGTGACGGCGCGACCTCTGCATTTGGACAAGCGACTTTTGCTATGAAGCAATATCTGCGTGACATCGGTCTTAAAGTAAGCAACGCAAACAACCAGTACGAAGACCACATCGGTATTGAGCTTTTATACCTCTCAGAGATATGTAGGCGATATTATGAGGACATAGAAGGTGCGCAAATAACCAAAGATTGCCCGCTACCGAGCATTTCTGATATTAAGTCATTCATCAATGAGCACCCTTTGTCATGGGTAGAAACGCTTCACGGCAAGATAGAGACAGCGTTCCCAAAAGGCTACTTCATCGGATTAGCTGAACTGACTCAAGGGGTTCTGGAAGGGCATCTTCAGCTTCTAAGTTTTGAGCAAAAATAACGCTATTTCGCACAAAAGACAAGCGTTGCATCTTAATAACGACTGATTTGCTTGTCTTATGCGCGAAATAGTTAAAGTAGCGTGAGCAAAGTTTAAGATTGGCACATATTGCTAAGCAGCTGGCATCTTTATTAAAGTACAGATGAACTCAAATGATATACTTTATTAGGACATGTTGCTGGCATAGATTGGCTGATCAATAGTTATGAAAATTATTGTTCTGCTTTCACAGTCTTACGCCATTGTTGGTATGGAGTGAAAACCGCCCACAAGTATGCCTTTAGAAAATGCGGGCGGTTTTTTCTTGAACTGCTCTATTCAGATAAGAATCTTTAAGCTTGTCGCTTTTACCACTAAAGCAACTCGGCGATATCTTTCTCCAGATCTTCCGGTAAATAGGCAGGGGAGTAGCGAGCTACCACGTTGCCGTTTTTATCGATAAGGAACTTGCCAAAGTTCCATTTGATGTCGGTCTTCTTGTTGGCGAGGGTAAGCAGTTTCACCTTCTTCTCAAAAGATTTGGTTTCGTCATTACCCTTATCTTCCGGCGCTTGTTCTTTTAGCCACGCAAAAAGCGGGTCGGCTTTCTTGCCGTTCACATCGATCTTTGCAAAACGTGGGAAGGTAGTACCGTAGTTTAGCGAGCAAAACTCGTTGATCTCGGAGTCGTCGCCTGGTGCCTGACCCATAAACTGGTTACAGGGAAAGTCGAGGATCTCAAATCCGTTATCTTTGAACTTATCATACAGCTCCTGCATTGCAGTGTATTGAGGGGTGAGACCGCACTTGGTCGCGGTGTTAACAACAAGCAGAACTTTGCCTTCGTAGTCTTTTAAAGAAACGGCGCTACCTTTACTGTCATTGACTGTAAAATCATAAATACTCATAGCTTCTCCCTTATTAATATCCACATACATTGTACAAAAGATTATAGTGCAAAATTAAAATTAAGCAAGGCACTGTCTAAACTCATGTAAATATACGGCATTAAAGTCATGTATATGTATAAGAGGTGTGCTTAAAATATGGGGAGCTTGCATTATTCTTATCGCTATAGTAGTAGAATATACAAGAGGCAACACAGATGGTTTTCAGGGAATTTACACTTTATGCGGGTGGTCAAATGGACTATGGGATAAAAATCGAGTCGGAGGAATACTCCTCTTCTTTCAAAAACAAAATACTAGTTATAAAAGCTCTCAATGAACTATTGGGTGAAAGAAAGTATGATGACATCAGTGTTAAGGAAATCTGTGAGCGAAGCTGTGTTTCGCGAAGCTTGTTCTATACGTATTTCGAGAATAAAGCAGCTATTATTAAGTGGTATCTAGGCTTTTCTATGAATAAGGGAGTCAGCAAGATTGGCATAGACTTTGATTGGTTTGAAGGTCACTTGGTGACGACTCGCGTGTACGATGACTTTCGTCATGCATGTTATTGCGCACTAGATTCTAAGTCTTTCGACAATACGTCACAGTATTTTTACGAGATTCGCCGCAATGCGCTTTACAAGGCTTTATCAATGCATAATCTACAAATAACGCCAAAGCTAAAGTTTCAAATTGAAGCTCTTATCGCCGGAGAGCTGGCAGCAACTGCCAAGTGGTTCAGAGAAATGCATGTAAAAGAGTTGGCTGAGTTTTTGGTGAGCATAGTTCCGCGTGATCTTTTCGAAGCTCTTAATAGACCCATAACCAAAAAACATCAATAAATCTGTTACATAAGCGAGTTATTGCAACCCAGATAGTTTCGCGATTGGACACTAGCCCTTTATTGTCCAGTTATCAACACACTAAATATAATGTGTTTACAAGAATTGAAAATAAACAGTATGTGTTGCCAGGGTGTGACAGCTGCGTTTCTTGTGTCGCGTTTCACCATCATGCAATCATCGCATGTTCTTGCCGATTCACCATCTCAACTCGTAATCTTCTTAATAAATGCAGATGTCGCAGCACGTGCGACACATAAGAGTAATTAGTTGGAAGGAGAAAGTATGGCAGAGTTTAAAACCGTCAATTCTGACGGCTCGGTTACTTATCGTACATGCGCATGGTCTCCCCCGGGTTGTCATCCTGTGGGATGTGGTTTGTTAGTGCATGTAAAGGATGACAAGGTCACTAAAGTTGAGGGTGACCCCGAGCACCCCATTACCAGAGGTGCGCTTTGCAGCCGCTGCCTTGCGCTTCCTGAGTATATGTATCATCCTGATCGCATCATCTACCCGATGAAGCGTGCTAAAGAAGATCGCGGCTTGGATAAATGGGAGCGGTGTTCTTGGGATGAGGCAGTAAATCTCATCGTGACAAACGCTAAAGCAGTTTCCGAAAAATATGGTCCTGAGTCTATCGCTGTATTTGGCGGCACAGGTCGTGAGGGTAATGACTATTACTCCACATTCGCTAACTGCGTCTTTGGCACACCAAATGCTGTCTATGCTCAGCCGGGTTGGTCTTGTTATGGTCCTCGTGCATCCATCACTGCATTCATGATGGGTGGTGGTTATCCTGAGATCGATTACGCGCAGAAGTGTAAAGACCGCTACGAAGATCCGGCTTTTACCGCTCCCGAGGTTATTGTCCTTTGGGGTAAAGAGCCGCTACGCTCCAATCCTGACGGCATGTTTGGCCATTCAGTTGTAGAAATGATGCAACAATTTGGCACGAAAGTCATCATGGTTGACCCGCGCATGACTTGGATTGGCACACGTAGTGAGTATGTTCTCCAACTCAGACCCGGTACGGACACAGCCATGGCAATGGCATGGATCAACGTGATGGTGGAAGAGGGTCTCTACGACAAAGACTTTGTCGAGAAGTGGACCTATGGTTTTGATGAGATGGCACAAGCATGTGCCGAAATGACACCGGAGCGCGCAGCCGAGATTTGCGGTGTGTCTGCCGAGGATATTCGTGCAGCTGCTCGTCTATATGGCTCTTCGCATCCTAGCAGCTTGTGTTGGGGTCTTGCGGTTGACCAGAACCCTAATGGCGTTCAGCTAGGTCAGTGTCTGTTGTCATTGATGGCTATTACCGGGGATCTTGACGCTCCGGGTGGAACCATTCTTGGTGCCGGTGACCCACACGCCAGTAATGCTGCCCGAAGTGACAGTGTTGCTGATGCCGATGAGGCACGCGACGCTGCAGACTACGCTGATCGCCTTGAAGAAGAAGTTTATGCAAATCAGATGGAGACAGCCATAACGTATGCATATAAGTATGGTTTGATGACCGAAGAAAGATACGCCAAAAAGATTGGCGTAGATAAGTATCCTGCCATTGGCGCCGTTATGTGGACTGTTGCTCCCGATGAGTTCCTAAAAGCCTTGGAGACCGGAAAGCCATATGAAATGCACATGGCTATGATCCAGTCTTCCAATCCTGTTGGATCCGCCATCTCCGGTGAGCCCCAACGCTGGCACAACGCTCTCAAGAAACTCGACTTTAACTTCTGCACCGATCTGTTTATGAATCCGACCATTATGTCTTGTTGCGACGTGTTCCTGCCCTTGGCAACTACAGTCGAGCACGATGCCATCGTGGTTCCTCACTATTCACTGAACATGTCATTCTTCGGTGCTGAGCGCAAGTGTGTTCAGGTTGGCGAATGCAAGAGTGAGATGGAGATACTACTGCTACTTGGTAATGAGATATTCCCGCAGTACTGGGGTCAGTTTGAGGATGAGACCGACTATATCAGGAAGAAGAGCGGCAAACTTGATTGGGATAACCTTTGCCAGGAGGTCATCGTCACGAACGTAGAGCCTTACTACAAGTATGAAAGTGGCATGCTGCGTGCAGACAAGCAACCCGGATTCCCAACTCAGACCGGTCGAGTTGAACTTTACTCCTATACTTATGAGGCCTTTGGCGAGAGTCCTTTGCCTTATTACGAAGAGCCTGCATATGGACCAATTTCAACACCGGAACTTATGAAGGACTATCCATTTGTTTTAACCACCGGCGCTCGTCGTCAGGAATACTTCCATTCAGAGCACAAGCAGGTTCCGTCACTACGCAAGATTTCTCCGTGGCCTGAGATGGAGATTAATCCTGCAGATGCTGCCGCACTCGGCATTGAGCAGGGTGATTGGGTTGAGATGGCTTCTCCGTATGGTACATGCCGTCAGCGCGCTGTAGTAACTCCCACGATCAAAAAAGGTGTTGTGCATGCGGTTCACGGTTGGTCATATCCGGAAGAAAGTGGTGAAGAGCCCACTTTGTTTGGAAACTGGAGATCCAACATCAACGTGCTTATGCCAAACAGTGTTAACGGTAAACTTGGCTTTGGCGACACATTCAAATGTATGATTTGTTCGTGCAAGAAGGTAGATGGTCCCGGCGAGCATGCTTCTCCAAAAGAGAGTGAAGTCTATGTTGAGCCTAGTCGTGCTGCTGAGTTTACACTTGCACAGACGTGGCGTCCGGCAACAGCACCCGAATACTCAAAGGGCGCTTAAATAGTATATTAAAGAAAAGGAGGTTTGAAATGACCCAGAATGCTCTGTATATTAACTATGAATTTTGCACGGGATGCCATTCTTGCGAGATCGCATGTCGCAATGAAAAAGGAATCGGTCTTGATGACTTTGGCATGAAAGTGCTTGAGGATAGACCGCGCCAACACGCTGATGGAAGCTGGCATTGGGATTACATCGGTTACCCTACTGAGCTATGCGATTTGTGCGCAGACCGCGTTGCTGAAGGAAAGCTCCCGTCATGTGTGCAGATGTGCCAGGCAAAGTGCTTGCACTACGGCACTGTTGATGAGTGCGCTCAGATGCTAACGAAAAAAGGCAGCAAGGCTGCAATATTTATGCCGTAATTAAAGTGCCGAAATGACGAACTGGGCATGAGCAGGCTGTTATGCTTGTGCCCAGTTCAAATGCACTTGCAATTCCTTGCTGAAACGCTACGAACTTGGTGTCCAATTATGTTTCGTGTTGCTATATCAGCTGTTTTTAGGCTTTGAGGTGCCGGGGGGAAGAGAAATAGTGGAGTTGCAGTTTGAGCAAACTGTGCTGCCGGGTTCATTTTGAGTTTCGCATTTTAAACAGTATCCGGCTGGTTTTGAAACTCCGCCTTTGCATCTACCGCAGCCGCTACACGTATATCCGCACATAAATCAGATGCTCCTTAAACGATAACAATAAACATTGCCCTAAAAGAATAATGCCAAAGTAAGCCCAGATTTTCACCGAAGCTTGTCCTCATAAAATGGGATAAGAACATCAGACTCCCGCCAAGCCAAGCACAAGAAGCACTGACATTGATCACTGGGCAACATTCCAAGTATACCAGTATTTGACCTGAGCAAGTAGTAGTATATCAATGCTAATGCATTCTTGGTCAATGCAGGCGTTGACAGTTCTCACAGCTCTTATTAAACTGTAGATANNATGTCTACTACAATTTCTACATGGGGAAACAGCGAAGCTATTCGCATTCCCAAAGAGATGCTTCGTAGAGCCGGATTGCATCAAGGCGATGTTGTTAATTTTGAGATTAATAAGCAGGGGCGTTTAGAAGTAATACCTCAAGGAGCCTATCGTGAAGGAGTGCGTCGCAAACAGGTGACCTTTAATGATCTT
>DBCW01000007.1:39540-46304 GCA_002293265.1 Eggerthellales bacterium UBA948 | reverse complement strand
TGCAACTCGGGGCGATTCAGAGTGCAGCCCTCAAAGCATCGCCGGTGGCACCACGATCGCTCGATACGAGCGCCTCCGAGGTATCGCCACAACCCATCACCGTTACGGTAAAGCCCGAAAACGCACCGTTTGCATCTTCCGAAAAGGAGGAAGGGTCAGCATCTCGGTCCGATGTTGCTTTCCTGTCGGCATGGAGACCGCTTCCTGCGATCTTCATATCCATCGGTATTGTTATCACCCTTTTATTGGCTTTGTATGCAGCCTCACGCGCAAGGCGTCGACGCAGATAAACGGACGAGATCTTTAGCCTGAACGGAGCCGATCATGAGTGAAAACTTGGTCGACTCCGTTTGTCATTTTCGCGGATATTTTGTCACATAGGAAGCCATCACGCTGAACTTCAAACCTGCTTCTTGTTAAACACGACGATCGACATAACCAACAACACGACGGTCATGCCGCCGGTGATCAGCATCGCCGGCAAAAAGTCTGCAATCTCCTTGCTGCCGTCAAGCAAATTGATGGTGTTGCCGGCAAGCGAGATCGGGTTGTAGGCCTGCATTGCAGGGATGATGTTTAGCAGGGTTAAGGCGAGTATCGGACCCAGGCACAGCAGCAGGCTGCCGTAGAGGTTGCCAAACAAAGTGCCACCGAAGATCAGCAGTGTTATCAACAGCTCGCCAAAAATCCAGAGCGACAAAAATGCCGGCATCGCGTTGCTCAGTGCGGCTTGAGGCCAAAAGTATTCTGTGTACGCAAAGCAAATGCCCAGGCAGAGCAGGTAACTCACCGTCCACAAGGCGCTGGCAAAGAGAAATTTGGAGATGATGACCGTGTGCCGTGGCATGCCTTTGGTGAGCAGATTTATGAGCGTGCCGCGGCTCAGCTCGCCGGCCATGATGCCGCTGAAAGTGATAATCAGTGCCAGCATACCCATCTGACCCACGTTGCCGAAAAATTGTGTCCACGAATCCATCGCCGTCGGCTGCGGAGCGGTGATGACAATGCCGCCGCCCAGATCAACGCCGCTGAACAACTCGGGCATTAACTTGGCAACCAGCGGGCTTAAAACTCCAAGGAAGATAAACACCACCGCCAGCACAACCAGGCGATAACTGCGCAGACTTTCCGTAAACTCCTTTTTAAAGAAGGCAACAAACGCTTTCATCGCACTACCTCCAGATACAGGCTTTCTATGGTCGGTTCTGCTACCTCGATTCGCAGTGGCAGGATGTCGTTTGCTGTGAGTATCTGCAGGACTTCGCGCCCCGCTGTAGGTAGATCCGCCACCTTGAGGGTCAGTTCTGATCCCGACATCGCAACCGCCGCGCCATCCACCAAAGTGGGTGCCGCTGCCTCAAATCGCTCACGATCCGAGGGCGTGGCAAACTCCACAACCAGAGCATCGGCTCGATGTCGTGCGCGCAGTTCGTCAAGGCTGCCCGAAAGCGCAATCCGGCCGTCGCTGAGAACCGCCACGCGATCACAAATTCGCTCCACGTCGGAAAGAATATGGGTGGAAAACAGCACCGTGGTGTTGCCCTTTATTCGCTTGAGCATGTCGAGGATATCCTTACGGCCTGCGGGGTCGAGTGCCGAGGTCGGCTCGTCGCATATCAACAGCCGAGGNNCCTGCGCCATGCCCAGTCGTTGCTTCATACCGCGGGAGAAGCCGGCGATTCGCCGATTCACATCGGCAAGACCCACCATCTCAAGCAGTGACTCGCCACGCCGTTTGTTCTCGGCGGCGCTCAGCCCCACGATTTCACCGCATAGCCGCAGGTATTCCTTGGGGCGCATGTACCCGTAGAACTCCGGTACGTCGGGCAGGTAACCGATGAAGCGGTTGGTGCGCGTAGCTCCGAACGAGACTCGCTCGCCACACACGCTTATCTCACCGCCGTCGCAGGGCAGCAGACCGAGAATCATCTTCATAGTCGTGGTTTTGCCGGCTCCGTTGGCTCCGATGAAGCCAAAGATATCACCCTCGGGCACATCAAATGAGATGTCGCTGAGAACCCGGTTCGCCCCGAAACTCTTAGACAGCGTCTCAACCGACAGGGCGTTCATCATTCATCCCCTCTACCGATGGCAAAATACAGCACCGGGCCGATAATGTTGACGAGTACGCACACGACCACCCAGATGACGCGATTGCCCACGCGGTAGGTTTGGTGTCTAAATATGTGGATGAGTGCGGCGATCATCAATCCCAACTGGATGACGAACACCGGGAGCAAAAACGGTAGGTATTCCTGTAGAACTTCCATGTTAATTACCTCCTATAAACTGCTCGAACCTCCGCACGATTTGGCGGTATTCGGGATCCTCGGCAAGCGGCTCGAAAACGGGACTGAGCACAACGTCTCGAAGCATACTCTCCTTGATTGTCGCCTCATCCCTCGGCACGGCATCGGTGTTATCTGCCATCCACTGCTCGAGTTTGTCAAAGAAATCGTCGCCCTTGAGCTCAACAGGGAAGAAGTCGTGGGTGCAGATATCGGTATACTTCGCGAGCAGCTCCAGCGCCTTTTTGGAGTTACCGGCCAACTGATACATCTGTGCCCCGAGCGCGTGTAGCACGGCAACGCTGTTGGGGTGCAGGTGTTGCATGTTAAAAACCGATGCCAGCCCCTCCGCCCGTTTGTAGATGAGCTCGGCCTTCGGGGTGCCGAAGCTGTTTTGCAGCAGCGCCGTCAGCGTTTGGAAAGCCGATATCACCTGTCTAAGCAGGTCGGCCTGGAGGGTTTCCTCGGCTTTCTCCGTGTTTCCCAGCAGTTGGTGAGCCTGGGCGATCAGCATGCCATCCGGCATTTCGTTTTTGGGTGAGTCGCCAAGCAGCTCAAGCACTGTCTTGCCGTCACCGAGCGACAAAAGGCAAACAGCTTGGCATAGCACCGTGGCGCGTAGTAGCAACGCGTCCGTGCTGTTTTCCCTGATTCGCTCGCACAGCTGCAGCGCTTCTTTGAACACCGCGCTGATCTTTTCCGGATCTTGTGCCAGCGGAGCATGGTTGATATAGAGGAAGGCAAATCTCAAAAGTAGCGGATAGCAGGAGTAATACTTTCTCGTAAAACTTCGGCATTCGGCCATCACAACGTCAAAGGGTTTTGCGGCAAAGTCCGTTGCCAAGCGGCTGTAGAGCGCCTCGATCTCGACCTTACCCATCTGTGGGTCAAAACCCAAAAGGTCGTCTATGCTTATCTCAAAATACGATGCCAGTTGGGGCAAAAGCTCGATATCGGGATAACTCTGTCCGGTCTCCCATTTGGAAACCGAAGCCTTAGACACACCCGCAAACTCTGCAAGCTGCTCCTGCGTGAGCCCCTTCTCACGACGAAGCGTGGAGAGAATCGACGCCAAGTTGATTTCTTTCATGCACAACGCCTCCTTCAACACACGAGAACTGAACCTGTGGTTTTCAGGATCACTATGCAGGAAACAAAGTCAACTTACAAGCGACTTGCAGTTGACTTTTCGAGGGATTAGTCAACCGGCAGGAGACCGAACCAAACTTCTTTTTGAAGAGTACCTAAATTAAACGGGCACCCAAAAAATGGTCTATGAGCGAAGCGAATTATTTTTTGGGAAAAGGAGCAGTGGCGAAGCGTTATTTTTAAATCCAGCTTGCCTGGGTTTAAAAATTTCAGCGTAGCCAACTGCGACGTGATGTTACTGACGATATAGGAACATTTGTGTAAAAGGAAGAAACCGCATGTCAGGCATGGTATCTGCATAAACCGAAAGCCCGTTTTTCTTCCCATGCCCTTCGAGTGGATGTTAACTTGAAGCAGATATACGACAGACTGATCTGTGTCAAGATTTCGGACACTATGCAGCGAGTAGTTTCACAGATTCTTCATTGAGCTCTTGCTCCCTGATCGCACCTTCAGCCATCCGATCCAAAAAGCTCTCCATCTTCTCTGCGGGTACTTGACCATCGATGGCCGAATGGGGTCTCATCCTGTTGTAGAAGACTTCAATGTAATCGATGACGGCAACTTTTGCTTCATCCCTGGTAGCATAGCTATAACGGTAGTATCTTTCATTTTTTAAGCTGGAGAACCAAGATTCGCAGGCGGCGTTGTCGTAACAGGTGGCCTTCCTGCCGACCGACAGCCTGACATCGATGCTACTTGCGAACTGGGCGAACTCATGCGAGATGAATTGACTTCCCATATCGGAATGGAAAATTCCATTCCCCGCAACATAGCCTCTGGTATATGCCATATTAAGCGCTGACACCACAAGCGATGCCCTCATGTGCTCGGCCATTGCCCACCCGACGACCATACGTGTGCACAGATCGATCACGACAGCCAAGTAGAGCCATCCCCGGCCGGTCTTGAGATAGGTGATATCTCCCACGAGTTTGGTTGTGGGAGCAGGGGCGTCGAAGTTGCGTCCGATAAGATCCGGGCGCTTCGGTGCATCAGGGTCTTGGATGGTCGTTTTCTTGGAAGAGCGGGGTTGGCACCCTGCAATCCCCAATCCCTTCATGCATTTCCTCACGCGATACAAGGTCACATCATTGTTCTTTGCAACAAGCTTTGAATGAATCTGCCTGGCTCCGAACACGCGGTCAGAATCAAGCCAGGGCTTCTCGACCTTAACGCGGATATCTCTCCAGGGATCTTCTGACCTTGAACGCCTCAGCCAACTGTAGAACCCTGATCGCGATACGTGCAAAAGACGTGCCATCATCACAACCGGGTAGTTTGCCCTCTCCACCTCCATCAACCGGTACTTATCGGCTATTTCTGGTTTTTGGCGAAGAAGGCGCTCGCTTTTTTTAGAAACTCGTTTTCCATCTCGAGTTCGGCCACACGGCGCTTGAGCTCTTTGACCTCCGGCGCATCACCTGATCCGGAAACTTGGCCGCCAAGCTCTCGGCGGCGCTTCAAAACCCATCTGTTGAGCGTTCCTTGACTAAGCCCCAAATCCCTTGCGACTTGGGCAACGGATTTGCCGCTGGCAAGGGCGTAGTCCGCTGTTTCTCTCCGATATTCTTCGGTGTACTTATTCGGTGTTCCAGCCATCGTTTCTCCGATCCTCAATACCTGTAAAGGATACCAGCAAATGACGTTCTGCAACTCACTTGTTGGTGTCCGAAGAAACGTTACACTTCAGACAGAACTCTTTGTCGTAACAATTATCTTAGCTGCTAAATTGGTCTTTACCGTTTCAGACTGGTTGATAAGTTCTCAAACACAGGCGTAATCGTTGGTTTCTCAATTTTCATATAGTCCCCAAGCACCGCCAAAGCGCGCAACTCTGTCTCTGCGGAAGTGAATGCCGGAGAAATACTGATTATTGCGTGATCGTATTCAGGTGATTCAAAAACATGCTGTTTGCCGACTACAGTAAAGTCAACAGAAGGTTCATAGCCTTCAATATGGTCTTCAAAATGCATATCGCTTGATGGAAAGAAGAAATCGCTAAAGCGATAGCCACCCTTTTTCATGATAGGCATGCTAATGGGCTTTTGATTCTTTTCCCCAAACACACCACCCTCAAAATATCTGTCTGGTAGATCACCTGGGTTTCCTGCCGAATATTCTCCTTGTTGAACATAGGTGAGTGACCTAATCCATCTACAGGCGATGGAAAATGCCAGATAATTGCCTTCCCCTAGGCTCTTTTTTACCCAATGAGACGTAGATCTATCAGCAACATCAAGGTGTAGCAGCTCACGCGTTATGTTTACGATAGCATTGTCACCCATGCCAAGGTCGGCGTGAGCATCGATGTGAATGACCTCAAAGGGCGGCCTAAGCTGATTTTTTGCGATAAGGCTTTTCCAAAGGTGAAAAGCCTTATCGTGAGTATCTATCAAGTATCCGACTAGATTCTTGCCTTTATTTAACCCAATATTGATTTCAAGAAAGTTTCTGATTTCCTCTTCTTTCCACGGGGGAAAGTCCTCTGCGCTTAGGCGGTCTAAACCAGATTTCCAATGCACCGCGCCATAAGCAAAGTAATCCAAATCAATATCTAAAACTATGCTCATAGAAAATTCACCTTCCTGTTTGGTTGCGAACAACAATGTGTAACTGGACTCGGAGACCAGAAGAGAGCAGGGTTCTATACGTAACTTTTACCGCCTTCGTTTATCTCCCAGTAGCCGCTTTTACTCGATCCAACATAGGTGACTGCGCCTTCATCTCGAAGCTCTTTCACGCTTCGCTCCACACTTCTTTTACTCTGTCCGATTCTTTGTGCAAGCGCTTCTGAGCTAAGGGATGGGTCTGCTTTTATCTCTGCAAGTACGGCAACCTTACGCTCAGATGGGCTCATTTTCTTGCTGGTACTTTGACCGCCACTTTGACCGCCACTTTGACCGCCACTGCCGCCCTCGTAGGACAACCTCAGCTCTTTGTGTTTTTTGCTCTCGGTAATATGAACCATGAGGCCGCTAAAATCCGCTTTGACTTTTGGCACTTCAATATCGGCATCCCTGCAAGTTTCGGCGACCTTCTCGTACCCACGCCCCAACTTTCGACCATACCTGTTTTGAAGAACACATTAGCGATGCCGGGGTTTCGCGGCAGCGAAGGGTGCTTTTCGTAGATACGTTCAGCGGTTATCGCGTCAGGTAACTCCCCGATGTTCCAGATATATATCTGGTTAGGATAGATGCTTATCTGAATGGGAACCTGCTGGTCGTATGCTTTGTGCTGGACCGAGTTGAGAACCAATTCCCTCAGCCCAACGCGGGGGAACATGAAGGTCTCAATGCGTTGGATGTCCTTATACCAGATATA
>DBCW01000007.1:38519-39530 GCA_002293265.1 Eggerthellales bacterium UBA948 | reverse complement strand
CCGTGTATTTCATCTTGAAAAAGAAGGTCGGCATCAGATTTGCCGAAATATCCGATTTTGATGTAGGCGTTGCCAACCCACTGCTCGGGATCCTCATGAAACATCATCACGGCTGCGAGGGTCATCTTGTCATCGTTGATGAGTCTGAGGTTTTTCAGCAGTAGTTCATCTGAAACATCCAAATCCTCCTTTGAGAGCCTACCGCTTTCCAAAGCCTTTTTTCGAAATAGCTTGATTGAATCTGACTTTAAATCAGAAACTGCAAGGGAAGGCACCGGAAGGCTGTCCCACGTTTTACCGAATCTCTTGAGTAAAAAGGCATCAAGTGCTTTGCCGGTGAGCTCGGTGGTCACACTGCCGGATCGGGAATAGTAGCGACCACGAAGGCTGATGGGAGAAGGATAGGAATCGACGACAATCTCCAAATAATGTTTGCCATTATCAACTCGGTGATAGATATCCGGCTTGATACCCATCAGGCTGCGTATCTTGTTAGGCAGCTTCTCAAGTAGTTCCTCATGGTTGTCGATTCCTACGATGTTGCCGCTATCGTCTTTTCCAATAAGCAGTGTGCCGCCTTCCGAATTGGCGTAGCCGCATATCCATTCGAGAAAGTCATCTTTCCAGATGCTTTTCCATTCAATGTTTTGGTGTTCAGTCAATTCGTCCTCTTTCGAACTGCAAGCGTATCATCTGGGAATCGCTAGCCAATATCATAATTTCCATTATAACTGGCTTCAAGGCACACTACGTATGGTTGTAAAGACTGTGCAGTAAACTGCGGAAAACAACAAAGGAAAGAGCACTACTGTTCAAGAATGGAATAGATTAATCTGTGTTTGAATTATTCGAAAAAGGCAAGCACGACAGCCGTACGCACTCGATGAGCTGCGCAGCGTCCTCAAGGGAGCTCAACAGTCTTTATTCCCGTACCGTCAGGTTGTGTTAGTGGGTGACGATATAGGAACTATGGAGCGGGTGACGGGAATCGAACCCGCGAATACAAGCTTG
>DBCW01000007.1:0-38509 GCA_002293265.1 Eggerthellales bacterium UBA948 | reverse complement strand
GGGGAGAATACCATGAACTCACAATCCTGAACAATTTTCACTACGTAATAATATCTTGAGATCAAAAGATTGCAAGTAGCGCTTTTTGTTTTGTTCACATTTTCTAAAATGGTATAAGTTGTCTTGTTTTGCATTCAATTAGGTTCTATTATGCAAAAAAAGTTGCATAATGGTGATATGCTATTCGCGGTTTTGGTTTTAAACAATTTTGCTTCTTTGCACGACATTATCTCAATTAAGGTTTAAAATCATACAAATAGAAATTCGGCTGAAAACTTCGAATCTGTAAGTTACTCAGCAGACTGGCGATTAGGAGGCTACGAGCAAGTTTTTCTGTGCTACTGTATAGTTAGATTTGCTACTGCAACGTCAGTACTTGCGTAAAAGCTACGGTAGTTGCTACCTAAAGCGCAAAAGGAGTCTGTTGGCATTGTTCGAACAGTTTTTTTCGCAGATATCGTTTGTCGATGTGTTTAATATTTGCATCTTCATTCTCTTCACTATCTGCTACGCATATCAAATATTTTACGTTTTTGTTGTGCTTTTTAAGAAGCCACCTGTTCGTGTTGCCAATAAAAATCATAAATACGCCGTGGTGATCTCGGCGCGTAATGAAGAGGCTGTGATTTCCAATCTAATACACAGTATTAAAGCGCAAAACTACCCTCAAGAACTTATAGACGTTTTTGTTGTTGCTGACAACTGTACAGACAATACCGCTAAAGTTGCTGAACAGGCAGGCGCAACAGTGTTTACGCGCAACGACAGTAAAAAGGTCGGCAAGGGTTATGGGCTAGATTTTGCCTACACCAATATCATGGAAGAGTACAGCGATAAAAAATACGAGGCTTTTTTTGTGTTTGATGCCGACAACATTTTGGATGCCAACTACTTCCGTGAGATGAATGCTACTTTTGATAGCGGTGCTCAAGTATCAACGAGCTATCGTAACTCCAAAAACTTTGATTCAAACTGGATCTCTGCCGGTTACGCAATATGGTTCTTGCGCGAAGCAAAATACCTTAATCAGGCACGCATCTCACTTGATACAAGTTGCACAATTTCCGGCACCGGGTTTTATGTTTCTGCCGATTTGTTGAAAAGACATGGAGGCTGGATCTGGCATCTTCTAACAGAAGACGTGGAATTCTCGGCACAAAATATTATCGAAGGCGAACGCATCAGTTACACGCCGTCAGCTATATTTTATGACGAGCAGCCTGTTACCTTTAAAGACTCATGGCACCAACGCTTCCGTTGGGCAAAAGGGTTTTACCAAGTGCTCATGCATTACGGTGCCAGACTAGTTAAGCATTCATTTAAAAACGCCCCGGGCAAGCGCTTTGCCTGTTATGACATGCTAATGACTATTGCGCCGGGTGCGATACTCACCATAATTTCTCTAACCTTTAATGCGACAATTCTTGTTCTGGCAATCATTGGCTGGATGCCGCCGGATATCATGGTCTGGTCTGCGTTCACATCAGTATGTTTCTGTTTCCTAAGTTACCTGTCATTTATGTTTGTGTTTGGGGCGCTTACCACTGCCAGCGAATGGAAGAACATCCGTGCAACTTCGGCGAAAAAGATACTATATATGTTTACATTTCCGGTCTTTATGCTCACGTATGTTCCGATAGCATTAGTGGCGCTGGTCAAGAAAGCCGAATGGAAGCAAGTCTCACACACCATATCGGTAAACATCGAAGACTTCATGGAAGACCGCGAGCAAAAAGCACAGACTCGCAAAGCGAAATCAAAGCCGCAAAAAGCCTTTTTTGAGTAAGCAAAGTTAGCCCGGTCACTTTCACTTTTACGAATAAGAGAACTCTACAAAACGTTTAGCCTAGGTTGAACACGGGATCCCCGACATGGTTGAGGGCGCGAAGCGAGTGACCCATTTTAGGGAGGAGATTGCCGTAACGTAGCAAATCCCTGGAATCCAGCTTGTCTGGGTTTCAGGGATTCTGCGAAGTTTTCGGCAATCTGGTGCGCCGTGAGGGATTCGTCAATCCGTCGTCGCTAACGCTCCTAGTCTTGGAGACCTCGTTCACTGCGCTCACTCGGCCCTCAACTGTCCGCTGGACAGTTGAGCCCTGTCGGGTTCGAATCCCTCACGGCGCAAAATGCAACATACTCCCGAAAACCTGTAGGCTTTCGGGAGTATGTTGATGGTGCGCCGTGAGGGATTCGAACCCCCGACGTACTGATTCGTAGTCAGTCCCTCTATCCAGCTGAGGTAACGGCGCACATTCAAGGTGTCTCAAAAATTGAGCTTGAACATAATAACACAACATTCGAAGATGCAAACAAGTTTGTTATACTATTACGGATGAAAGAAGGAAGTCAATAATACATGGACTATATTTTTAGCATCCTGATAACCATCCTGCTTATTTTGGTTAACGGCTATTTTTCCATGTCCGAGATGGCACTTATCAGCGCTCGTCGCTCTATACTGCAACAAACGATAGATGAGGGCACTAAGGACAAGTCAAAGAAAGCTGAACGAGCGGTAGAGCTTGCCCAGCGAAGTGACCGCCTGCTCGCAACTATTCAGATCGCAATAACCTTGCTGAGTTTTGGCACCTCGGCTGTTGCAGCGACTACTTTTTCCGATCCTTTGGCGGCGTGGTTCCAGAGCTTTAATCTTGCATGGCTGTCTGCCATTTCTGTTGGACTATCGGTTGTGCTGATTACATTGGTTATCAGCTATATCAGCCTTGTCATTGGTGAGCTTGTGCCTAAGCGCATTGCACTGTCTAACGCCGAGAACGTTGCGATGTCGGTGTCAGGCTCAATTTCGGTCTTTGAACGCTTAACAGGTCCATTTGTGACCATGTTGTCGGCAACTACAAACGGCATAGCAAGGCTGTTTGGCATCAAAAACGCTGAAGATCGTCACACTGTAAGTGAAGACGAGATCAAATACCTTGTAAACGAGCATGACGATCTGCTCGACGAAGAAAAGCGTATGATCCAAGAGATCTTTGACCTTGGTGACACTGTGGCTCGCATGGTGATGACACCCAGAGTAGACATGATATGTATCGAAGCCGAAGCTACAGTTAAGCAAACGATCGGTCGTATGCGCGGTACAGGATTTTCGCGCGTACCGGTGTTTCAAGACACCACCGACAGGATCGTTGGCGTGGCTATGGTCAAAGACTTAATAGACCCGCTGATGGATAACAAGGAAGACGAACCGATCACAACTTACATGCGTGAGCCGGTGTTTGTTCCTGAAACTAAAGATATCTTACCCTTGCTTGGCGAACTTCAGACGCTTCATCAGCAGATTGCGGTAGTGGTTGATGAATATGGAGGAACTGCGGGGATTGTAACCATCGAAGATATTGTAGAAGAGATCGTGGGTGACATCTCGGATGAATACGACTCCGTTAAGAAATTTGTGACTCAGCTCTCAGAAAACGAGTGGTTGGTTGATGGGCGCATGTCGGCTGATGACGCACGCGAAATCGGTTTCCCGGTAGAAGATGCCGAGGATTACGAGACTATTGCCGGTTGGTTGTTTGACACAATAGACAGCGTTCCGCAAGCCGGTGACATCTATGAGATCGATGGATTTTCGTTTAAAGTACAAAAAATGCGCAGAAACCGCATAGCTATGCTTCGAGTAAGCAAGTTAGAGCAATCGGAAGATTTAGAAAATAGTAGTCATGGTGGGGAGCAGATTCAAAGCGCTTAGCAAAAAATTGTAATGGGAGAAAGGAAAATCATGATCGACAGAAAAGCACTTCACACTCTCACGTACGGACTTTATATCATTTCTTCAAAAGACAGCCAAGGAAACTTTGTGGGTTGCACGGTTGACGCGTTTCAACAAGTTACCAGCGAGCCTGCACGCGTAAGCTTGGCAGTAAACAAAGAGAACTACACCACCCAAACAATCCAAGAATCCGGCGTATTTGCGGTATCGGTCTTAGCTCAAGATGCTCCAATGGAATTAATAGGTCTATTTGGCTTTCAGTCCAGCAAAGACGTAGATAAGTTTGCCGAAGTCTCTTACAAGTTAGATGAACAGGGATTGCCCTATATTGACAAGGACATAGTTGCTCGCATTTCGGCAAAAGTTATAAACACTGTAGATGTGGGAACGCATTTGATATTTATTGGTGATGTGGTCGAGTCTGAAAAGATCTCTCCGGTAGATCCAATGACTTATACATACTATCGCCAAGCAAAAGGTGGAAAAGTGCCCCCCAAAGCTCCAAGCTATCAGGTGGATGGCGACATCGAGACTATAGTTGTAGAAACTGTAAGCGTAATAAAGACCGAAGCCAAAGTTGCATGGCGCTGCTCAGTATGCGGACATGTGGAGATCGCCGACGAACTACCCGATGACTTTAAGTGCCCTCTCTGCAAACAACCCAAAGAGAAGTTCGTAAAGATAGAGTTGTAAGACACAAAATAATTAGGCAGCAAAGTCATGCTCTCTGTCATTCCCGCCTTCGCGGGAATGACAGAGGAGTGCGGGAATGACAGAGGGTGGTTTTAATACTTACATCCCTTTAAAGTACGGCATGTACTCTATGGTTGCGTCGTCCGGAAAATACAGGTTGTGTAGATCGACAAAATAATCGTCGGTCATGCTGGCAATGTAATCTACAACGATCTGATTTGGATCTTCATCAACACCATGCGGTGTATTTTTGTATCGCACGCGTAGGTTCTTGATGAAGTTTAGGTGGTGACGATAGACGTACAGCAATCCACCGTCTTTTTCTTTGAGTTCCGAGTCGCCATTTTCCAGGTCATGTAAAAGTCGCTCATATAATCGCTCAAACATCGCCCTGACTAGATCAGACTGTAAGCGATTGACTGCTTCATTGCCATATATAAGTTCGTAGTTTTCGCGCTTTACGCCACTCAAGAAGTCAAAGGCCTTATCGCTAAACTTAAGATAGTCTTTGCCGTAGCTGTTTTCAATTAAGTCAATGCTCACATTGTTTATAATCTCTGCGTTGTTGGATCCCATAGTGGTTATCGAATACTTTGGCGCTCTATCTCTATCGGCAGCACGCTCTGCATCTTGTCTGTCTCGCCCAACATAAGCAAGCATGTCACTGATGCGCACAACACAGCCTTCAAGTGTGGAGGGAACCAGGCTTTTTATCGACACATCATGTCTTCGGCAGCTAGCGACCAGACCATCAAAGTCCTCAAAACATGTAAGCTTGCTTGGGCGATATTCTTGCTGTTCAAACTCGCCGTTATGGCACAAAATGCCGCTGAGTGTTTGCAAGGTTAGATTGTGGCGAAAGATGCCGTCCAAAACACGCACGCTGTGCACGTTGTGATCAAAATACAAACCGGTCTGTTGGTGAAATAGCTCGCTCAAAAAGCGCTCGCCCATATGTCCGAAAGGAGTGTGTCCAATATCATGCCCCAGAGCAACAGCCTCAATCAGATCGGTATTAAGCCCAAGTGCTGCACCAATACTGCGAGCGGTGCGCGACACAAGTTGAACATGCAACGACCGCCGCGTCAGATCATCGTTTTTGTAAAGTGAGAACACTTGCGTTTTATCGGATAGCCTGTTGAAGTAAGGAGAGTGCAAGATCTTCTCGGCATCTCTTACATATGCCGGGCGCCATAAAGTAGCTTTATCGTGTGTTGGGTCACGTCTGATGGCGTTATCATCCAAAGCGCGGTAAGGATTTTGCCATCCCTTGGCACGGTTTGATGCAATTTGTGCCTCTATTACTTTGGACAAGGCGTTGTATGCCATGTATTGCTCACTCTCTAAGATATCTTGGTGGCTAACAAAGCGTGAGCAAACTCCACCCATCCGTCAGCCGTATAATCATTAGTATATAGCGTAACAAGACCATTTTTGGCACGATCCGTGATGGCCTTTTGTACAATTGGTGATTTAAGCGCGTTTCCCATCATTACCGTCGTACCTGTAAAATCACCCATCTCCAAATCTCCTATCGCATCTCCAATCGCTAAGGTCTGCGCACGCGAAATGCCACGCTGCTTGATGTCCTTGCCAACTGTTAACGCTTTTGAAGTTCCTCGGGGCACAAGGTGATAAATATGTATTTCCGGGCAATCGGTCAAAGTGTGTTTTTGCGGATGAATCTGTCCGTTGTCTGCAAGCTCCAAAGGCAAAGATTGAGATTCAAGAATTGCTGCCACCTTATCGAGATCGACAAATCCACGCAGTGCATGGGTTATTTGGCGCTCATTTGGATAAGGCTCGTGCACTTCCAGTTTTCCGGGAAAAGCATCGAACAAGCGCTCTAAGATGCCGCTTGCTAAAATCAGCCTGAAAGGTGTCATGCCCTCGGGCAGTTCTCCCGCTTCAAGACCGGGTTGATCAGCTAAAACTGTGTGCTTCCAGTCGCCAAGCTCATATCGGATGTGCGCATTTACTCCAAAGCCCTCCATTACCATGCAACCAAGCTCGCCAATAAATGTTTGCAAGTTGAGAATGCGTAGCAGCTCATGACCTTGCTGGCCGTTGCGACCGGTGACAATAATAACCTCAAAGCCTGCCTGCTTAAGAGCAACTATAGCCTCTGCTGTGGCAGTGGAAGGCTCACCGACGTGGTTTGCCAAAAGCTTGCCTCCCGGAGCAAACAGGGTACCATCAAGATCGGTATATACGTGTGTAATTGCACTTAGATACGTGCGCGCTTTATCCTCAGATACGCACAGCAACATGTTGGGATCAACACTATTCATCCACTCGGTTACACGATCATCAGGCAAACGAGTACTTGACGTATTAATAACAGGGCTGTTCATTTTATCCTCTCAAGTATAGAATAATCTCCGGCAAACGGGGGGTAGAGCAATATGGGTCAGCTATTAAGGAAGTAGTAATTAATCGACACTTTCTACAATAGCAAGTATAGCAAAGGATATGAATGCTCTCGGAACGTATGCAGTCTAAAATTATGCGAGTTTTAAACCATCGCTATCTTAGGCTCAGCCCCACGGATGCAAAAAAGCTTCCTGATCCTCACAAAGATCAAAAATACATGCTATATGCGCATATTCCGTTTTGCGAGCAACTATGCCCTTATTGTTCATTCAATCGTTATCCGTTCTCTGAAGAGCGTGCTGTTCCATACTTTGCAAATCTTAAAAAAGAAATGCATATGCTTAAAGATATGGGTTACGATTTTAGTTCGCTATACATTGGTGGCGGAACTCCAACGGTAATGATCGATGAGCTTTGCTCAACGATAGATCTGGCTCGCGATATATTTTCATTAAAGGAAGTGTCAACTGAGACAAATCCAAATCATCTTATTCCCGAGGTGATAGATAAGTTGTCCGGTCGTGTGCAGCGTTTGAGCGTGGGTGTTCAGAGCTTTAACGACAACTTGCTTAAGCAAATGGAGCGATACGGAAAGTATGGCTCGGGCATTCAAACCTTGGAGCGCTTGATAGAGGTAAAGAACAGTTTTGATAGCTTAAATGTAGATATGATCTTTAACTTCCCGGGACAAAGCGAGGAGATGCTGGTAGCTGATCTTGCTTGCATCTTAGAAAGTCATGCCAGCCAAGTAACCTTTTATCCACTGATGGCTTCTCCTGCTGTTGCCAGATCGCTGGCGAGGACTTTGGGAACGGTGGATTACAGGCGGGAAGAGCATTACTACAGCATGATCTGTGAAGCATTAGCCGGCGGTAACAATCCGCCATATTCATTTGCTAACGCTTGGGCTTTTAACGCAACAGGTAATGGCAACACAATGATCGATGAGTATATTATCGATTACGAGGAGTATCCGGCCATCGGCTCCGGGGGTCTTAGTTATCTTGATGGCAGTCTGTATGTGAATACTTTCTCCGTAAAAGACTATAACGCCATGATCGAGAGCGGTAATATGAGTTTGGTGGGCAAGACACCGTTCACTAAGTGGGATCGCATGCGCTACCGCCTGATGATGCAGCTTTTTGGGCTGCGTCTTGACAAGATTCAATGGCAGCAAGATTTTAATTGTTCCGTAGCTCAGGGGTTGCCTATGGAATATACGTTTTTTAAATCCATAGGCGCTTTTTCATATGAGGATGATGAGCAGATACTGCTGTCTCCTAAGGGCAGATACCTGCTCGTGTCACTGATGCGAGAGTTTTTTATCGGCGTAAACAAAGTTCGCGATCAGGCACGAGCCAACTTAGATCCTGAGGAACGCGAATTGCTGTTTGGCTCGTAGACTCACTGTCGTTTTCGCAACTGTCTTGATGATCGCATTAGCCTTCCAGCAGTTTTTGCAAGCTCTTATAAAGTACGAACACCAGCACAGAGTTCAAAATTGCCTTAATAATATTAAACGGCAGCAAAATCGGTATGATCATTTCTATGACCGCATTCATTGGTACGCCCATGTAAAAGGGAGTAATAAGCAGGTTCATAGCTATCATCGTGATAATGGATAAGAGTGACCCAATTGCCAGACCAATTATCAGTCGAGGATTACTCTTAACGCTCCTGCACAGTATTGCTACAGGCAACATGAATGCCAGCAAACCGGCAATATTCATGATCGAACCAATGGGGTTAGCTGCGATAATGCCGCGGATTCCTTGCATGGCTATGCCTATCAATGCACCGGGTCCCGGACCAAAAGCGATTCCGCCAAGCATTGCCGGTATGTTTGCCGGATCGTACTTTAGAAAAGACGTTCCTCCTAAGAGTGGTAACTCAATAAAGGAAAGAATTACACCAATTGCAGTAAATAGCCCCATTATTGCAATCTTTTTTGTACTCCACCTGGTTTTACGCCCTGCGCCGGCAGATTTCTTTTCACTTTTTTGCTCTGTCATTTCAGTTCCTCTCAAATTATCGACATAAAAAAACCCACATCTGTTGTGGGCGAGGAAGTGCAGAAATGTATAAAAGGCAAAACAAAGCCAAAAAACTATACACTTGTAAGCACCGTTCTTTCATCCGGACTATACCGTCGGCTCTAGATTTTAACTAGATCTGCCATGTTTGGCTCGTGGGCTTATGACTTGTTGGTCAATCACCACCGGTGAGGAATTGCACCTCGCCCTGAACAGTAAAATGAAGTATATCAAATAATCTGCGTTAGTATAGGTATAATTAATCATTCATCTTTTTAGTGTTTTAAGGAGAATTATGTCTGCGCCACTGGTTGGAATTATCATGGGGTCAAAATCGGATCTCGCTATTATGGAAGATGTGACAAAGCAACTTGAAGAATTTGGTGTTTTATCTGAGTTGATCGTTGCCAGTGCGCATAGAAACCCAACGCAGGTTCATGAATGGGCAAGTTCGGCTGTTGCACGTGGGATAAAAGTCATTGTTGCCGGTGCAGGTAAAGCAGCACATCTGGCAGGTGTGGTTGCCGCATACACGCCGCTTCCGGTTATTGCAGTGCCTATGAAGACAAGCGATCTGGGTGGGTTGGACTCGCTGCTTTCAATGGTTCAGATGCCAACAGGCGTTCCTGTTGCTACGGTTGCCATCAATGGGGCAAAGAATGCGGCAATTCTTGCTACGCAAATACTAGGTACGGGAGACGAAAAATATCGTCGAGTAATTGAAGAATACAAAGTAAGAATGTCTGAAAGTTAGGCTCAAGCGATGCGGTAAGGGAAGGGGATGAGCATTATTACTCTTAGAAAAAAGTCAGAGACGTTTAATTACATTGAAAAAAGTAACTAGCGAAAGGATCTAAAATGCGAGCTTTACCTAACAGGAAACTTGACAAGCGCATTACTCGTGTTTGGCGGTTGAGTGCGCTTATTAACGTTATTGTATGGTCGGCGATTGCGATATTACCAATAGCGATCACATCGTTTGCGCTCAAGCCAGATCGCTCCGCCGGCGTACAAGACGCAGTTGTAGTATTGGATATTATCACCATTGCATTATTAATAGTAATGGCGGTGCTGCTTGTATTGTGCGTAGTGATTTTGCCAAAGATTCGCTGGATACAGTGGAGTTTCGAAGTGCACGAAGAAGAAATAGACATCCACAAAGGCATATTTTGGAAAAAACGCATCATTATCCCGCTCATCAGAGTGCAAAATGTTGATACCAAGCAAGGCCCGGTAATGAGAGCTAACGGTCTGGCATCTTTTACTGTTGCCACTGCTGCCGGAGAGCACGAGATTCCCGGTCTTGAGGTGGAGGAGGCGGACAAGCTGCGCGACCAGGTAGCTGTCCTTGCAAGGATTGCGCAAGAAGATGTCTAAAGAAAATAATGTTATCGCACCCGGTGGCGGAATTACACCGGGACCTCATCGTATTCATCCTGCTTACGTGGTAATGGCAGCTTTGCAAGCACTTGTCGGAATAATTATTGCCATTGCTGCGGGTTTGTTGGGGTCTCTTGGAGAGATCATGAACCAAGGGCTTGGAGGCACCGACATTGTTGTCATAGTTGCTATTACCGGGGCTGTTTTGGTTTTAGGCCTTGCAATCACCTTGACGGCAGCCTACATTTACTACAAACGCTTTACTTGGGAAATCACAGAAAGTGACATAATTATTCGTTCCGGATTGTTTTTTAAGAAGCAAGTTCACGTTCCGTTTCAGCGTGTTCAATCTATTGATTTTAGCGCCAGTATTATCCAGCGAATAATTGGCATAGTTAAGCTCAAAATTGATACTGCCGGTGGGTCAACAAACCGAGGCGTACTTATCCCCGGCATTAAACTTGCCGAGGCTGAGGCACTTAGGGCAGAAGTCTTTAGGAGAAAGAAGATCTCTGAGATTACGCAAGATGAAGCGATGCAGCAAAAGATGCAAGAAGCCAGAGCTCAGATGGGCGAGGGTACAGCCATCGCCACCTCTGCGGCTGTGCCACTTAATGCAGCGGACAAGCTTGTTGATGATGTGGGTTCAGAAATCGGTGGTCTCAGAGGTGTATTTGCCGACAACTACTACGAAGAAGCACCAGTAGAATATGAGCACGGGCTTAAAGCAAAAGAGCTGGTCTTGTCGGCGCTTTCGGGAGACCATAACTTGGTGATTTTCGCGGCTTTGGTTGGTCTCGCCACGCAGGTACCGCAACTTGCAGGATTTCTTGGGCTAGATGGCATGCTTGAGACTGCGGTGGAATCTGTGCTCAGATCCTCTGTTGTACCGCTCATCATCGGCATTATTGTTTTTGTGTTTTTAATTACACTTGTCTTAGGCATACTCAATAGCGCTCTTTCCTATGGCGGTTTTAAAGCGCGTAGGCGAGGAGGGCGCATCGAAGTTGAGCGTGGTCTGCTTTCCAGGCAATCTAGAGGTGTGGCAATTCCACGCGTACAATCTGTTCAAATATCGCAGGGTTTCATTCGTAGAATTATGGGTTATGCGGAGCTTAAGTTATTAACGATAGATTCGATGACCGCCGAAGAAAGCCAGCAAGGAACCCAACAACTGCAATCCGGTCTGGTTATCCATCCGTTTGTAAAACTTGATCGTGTTGACAGTATTTTGGCAGGAATAATTCCGGAGTTTGACCAACGTCCACAACCGGCGGAGTATAAGACACTACCTAAAGTTGCGTTTAGACGAGTAGTCAATCGACACACAATTCTAACCGCGCTTCCGTATGCAGCGTTTGCATTAATTGCAACACTGCTGTTGTCCAATCTGCCAATACCGGCACAAATAGAGGATTTTATAGTTTGGATAATAGGCGCACTTTGGGGAATCTTAGTGCTGATTATTATCGGGCGCACGATAGGCTCGATACTTTGGTATAAAAATGCTGCTTACAGCTACAATAAGACAATGTTGCTGATAAGGCAGGGCTTTTACGGTCGAATTACCACTATTATCCCCAGGAATAAGATTCAGTGGGCACAAACTAAGCAAAACCCAATCCAAAAAATGTCCAATGTCGCAAATATTGTGGCAGTGACTGCCGCAGGAGTAAGCGGCACGAAAACCAGCCTACGAGACTTGGATGCAGAAGAAGCATCGGCTTACTTGGACTGGATAAGGCCACATGGTAATCGTGTAATCCGGGAGACAAAAGAAGAGGGTATATAGGAAAAACCGTCTAAAAGAGCAATAATAAGCAATACAGAAAATCCCGGTTTTGCTGGGGTTTTCTGTTTCTAGCAGCTTACAGTCGGATGACAAATGGCAGATTATGCTAAAACAATCATAAAGTGACCTATACTCTTACCAGTGTTAATTGATAGTTTGCACTAACTTTAATGGTGCGATGTAGGGAGCCTAATTAGTTTGCATGGCGAAGGGTAGGAGAATGCTTCAGCTCCATGAACTAAAGAAAACGTACAAGACAGCCAGCTTAGAGCAAGTTGCATTAGATGGAGTAAGTCTGGCGTTTCGCGATAACGAGTTTGTCGCCATTCTGGGTCCTTCCGGTTCCGGCAAAACCACCATGTTAAATATCATCGGTGGTCTTGATCACTACGACGATGGTGATCTGATAATCGACGGCATCTCTACCACTCGCTACAAAGATCGCGACTGGGACACATACCGCAACAACCGTATCGGTTTCGTGTTTCAAAACTATTACCTAATTCCTCACCAAAGCGTTCTTGCGAATGTTGAGCTATCGCTAACGCTTTCCGGCGTTTCTAAGGCTGAGCGCGAAGAACGAGCTATCAAGGCTCTTGAAGACGTTGGACTAAAAGATCACATCCACAAAAAGCCTACGCAGCTTTCCGGCGGTCAGATGCAACGCGTTGCTATCGCGCGCGCGCTTATCAATGATCCGGATATCGTATTAGCAGACGAACCAACAGGCGCTCTGGATTCCAAGACCAGCGTTCAGATCATGAATCTTCTCACCGAGATAGCCGAGACACGCTTGGTTGTAATGGTCACACACAACCCCGAATTGGCTGATGAGTATGCCAACAGGATTGTAAAGCTGCAAGACGGTCAGCTCGTCTCGGACACAAATCCATTTTTTCCAAGCGAAGAAGATCTGCCCGGGGCGGATAGGACAATCAGAAAAACCGCTATGAGCTTTCTTACCGCGCTGGCATTGTCTTTTACAAACCTGCTCACCAAAAAGGGGCGCACTTTCATGACCGCTTTTGCCGGTTCTATCGGAATCATCGGTATTGCGGCAATTCTGGCGCTGGCAAACGGTGTTAACAACTACATTAAAAATGTGGAGGAAAATACGCTTTCGGTCTATCCGCTGGAGATCCAGAGCAGTGGCGTAGATCTTGGCTCCATGATAACCATGTCAATTGGCGGCAGCGGTGACAGCGGCAGCGATAGCGGAAGTGGGGAAGACGGCGAGACCAGCGATACGGTTATCGATGAGAACTTTACGATCAACGAGACTAAGCTGGTGGCAAACACATTTTCTAGTATTCAACAAAATGACCTTGCGGCATTAAAGACCTATTTTGATGGTGATGGCGGAGGCGTAAATCAATATGTCAACAGCATTGAATATACGTATGATATTACTCCGCAAATATTTGCTTCGGATACTTCCGAAAAGACTTGGCAGGTAAACCCGGACTTTCTTACTTCTTCTATGGGAATGTCTTCTACGGTAATGAGTAGCTATAGTTCATTTGGCATAAACATGACTATGTTTTCGCCTATGATTGAGAATCAAGAGCTATTAAAAGGGCAGTACGATCTTGTCGCCGGGAAATGGCCGGAAGGTCCAAGCGAGATGGTCTTGGTTTTAAACTACCGAGATGGCGTAAGCGATTATTTGCTCTACTTGATGGGGCTTCGTGATCCTGCCGAGTTAGACGAGATGATGAAGAAGTTTCAAAACGAAGAGCAAGTTGTAGCACCGGAAGATACGATGACGCTTTCCAATGAGCAGCTGCTGGATGTTACATTTAAGGTGGTTCCGGCTCACAAGTTTTATACCTACGATTCTGATTATAAAGTGTGGACTGATCGCAGTAACGATGAGGATTATGTAAAACAACAGGTAGACGAGGGTATGACCTTAAACATTGCCGGAATAGTAAGAGCCAATCCGGATGCCAGTGCTACCTCCATGTCCGCCGGTATATATTACACTGCCGGTCTAACCTATTACCTGATGGAGCAGGCAAAAGAATCGCAAATGGTAAAAGAGCAGCTTGCAGATCGCAATTTAAATGTGATTTCTGGAAAGACTTTTGAAGAAGAGAAAGTGTCAAACGACTTTAATGCTTTTAGCATGGAAAACCTCATGACCATCGATGAGAACGCCATGTCAACAGCAATTCAGTTTGATACCGCCGGGTTGTCCAATTTAGATCTCAGTAGTTTCTTAAACCCCTCAGCATTGGCTGCAAATCTACCTGCATTACCTGAGTTTGACGCCGAAGAAATGTTTAAGGATGTCGAAACACCGGTACCAAGCTCCGATGCTGTGCAAAAAGTTGCTGAAACAATGATCCAAGAATATATCGCGTATTGCGCAAAAGAGGGATTGATAACCCCGGATCAGGCTATCAACGGCATCGAAAAATGGATAGCTCTGCCGGAGGTGCAAAAGAAGTTCAACACTGAACTTGGCACATTAAAGCTCGATGTGTTAGCAGCAGACATGCAAGACAGCATGGTCAAATACATCGAAAAGACAATGTCGGGTTATGTGGAGAAAGCCATCGCCTCAATATCCAAGCAGCTCCAAGGCTCTATGGCAGGAGCAATGTCGGGGTTAAGCGCCAATTTGGCAAACGCTATAAAGTTTGATCAAGAAGCGTTCATGAATGCTTTCCAGTTTAATATGGACGAAGAGCAGTTATCGCAGTTGTTGATGACGGTTATGTCCGGTGAGACTAACACCTATGACGGCAACCTGCGCAAAATGGGTTATGCCGATGCCAATAAGCCATCCGGCATAAGTGTCTATCCAATAGATTTTGCCAGCAAGCAAAGCGTGATAGACATTCTGGATAACTACAACAATGAGAGAAAATCCGCTGAGGAAGAAGATAAGGTCATCTCCTACACCGATTTTGTTGGCGTATTGATGTCTTCAGTAACTGAGATTATCGACATGATCAGCTATGTGCTTATTGCGTTTGTGGCTATCTCACTGGTAGTCTCGTCGATCATGATCGGCATTATTACCTACATATCGGTTTTGGAGCGCAAAAAGGAGATCGGTATTTTGCGTGCTATCGGTGCACGAAAAGGTGACATTGGTAACGTGTTTAACGCTGAGACCTTGATTGTTGGTCTTATTGCCGGCTTGTTGGGTATTGGCATCACGATGCTTTTAACTATTCCCGCAAACTTGATTGTTGAGGCATCAATGGGTATTTCCGGCATAGCGGTGCTGCCGGTTGTACCTGCGATTGCCTTGGTGGTCATATCGTGCGTGCTGACCTTTGTGTCGGGGTTGATTCCGTCGTCTGCGGCCTCGAGGCGTGATCCGGTTGAGGCGCTTAGGAGCGAGTAGAGATAGTTCTTGCGCCGGGAGCACCAGTGGTGACAATTGGGTGACAATATGTTACCCTAGGGAAGCATTAAATCGATGCTTCCCAACCAAGAGGTGATTGTTATGGAATTCATACCGGTACGCGATCTTAGGACATCGCCAAAAGCAGTTTGGTCAGCTCTGGCAAGCGAAGGCGAGATAGTTTTAACCAATAATGGCAGACCAATGGCAATAATGATTGACGTGGATAGTTCAACTTTGGAAGAGAAGTTGGCAACAATACGCCAAGCTGAAGCCATGAGACTATTNNACTTTGGAAGAGAAGTTGGCCATGATACGTCAAGCTGAGGCTATGAGACTATTCAATAACATGAGAGCGAAAGCTGCGGAAAATGGATTCATGACTGATGAGCAAATTCAGGCAGAAATTGAAGCGGCACGGGCAGAATTATCAAAAGTAGGCAGCTCTAATGACTCAACGTGTCGTTATTGATACAAATATCTTAGTTTCGTCACTTTGGTCGCCATCTGGAACTCCGGCTAGGATTATATCCCTAATATGGTCAGGCCAGCTAATACCTTGTTACGACAGTAATATTATGGACGAATACTTTGCTGTGCTACATCGCCCACATTTCAAATTTTCAAATGCAGAAGTATCCACATTATTGCGGTTCTTTAGAAACGCAGGGCTTTCTGTAGTAGTGCAACCAAGCACGATTAACTTACTCGATGAAAGCGACAGAAAGTTTTACGACGTCGCGAAAGCCTGCGATGCACTTCTGATAACCGGAAACACCAGGCATTATCCTGACGACCCGGCAATAGTTACGGCAGCAGAGCTACTGAAATCACACGTAGGCCAAGGATAGCTTATCAATAGTGAATAAATCGGTAGGCTGATCGCAAATCAGAAAGCAAAAGCGCTTTAGTTGTTTAGTAACCTATCAGCCTATTAGCCTAAAAGTCGGCGCTTTGAAAATATAAGCACTTATTGGTTTCAGCGCATGCTATACTTTCGCACATACTCAATCTGAGTGTGCAAACTGGGTAGGGACATTGGAGTCAATTATGATGCAAGATGGTACCTTTGTTTCGCGGGGGTTTCAGACGAAGATGAATATTGTTAGAGCTCTTCAAGAGCTGTCCGAGTCTAAAAGCTTTTCTAGGATTTCTGTAGATGATATTGCCGGTTTAGCAAAGATCAGCCGTTCAAGTTTCTATCACCATTTTTCGGACAAGAATGCTGTTGTGCAGTGGCATTCTTTTCTGCTTTACGGAATTGGATTGGATCAGATAGGCAGAACGCTGTCATGGTTTGAAGGTCACCTCATTACAACCAAAGGATTTGAGCGATACAGTACCCTATACACAAATGCAGCTCAATCAGGAGAATATAGCGGCGGTTTGCCAACATATATTCGTCATCGACAAGAGAACCTGCAAGAGACCATTGTTAAGTATAAGAAAATCGAATTAACCCCGCAGCTTAAGTTTCAGATTGAGGCTTTGGCTAATGCAGAGGGAACCATATCGTTTCAGTGGTTGAATAAAGCCTATACATTTTCAATACGCGAATACAGTTCGTTGATGACCAATATTGTGCCCAAAGAATTATTTGACCTTTTGGATAAACCGGTAGATCCAAATAAAAAGAAGGGTGACTTCTTGCTGCACGAAGAGTTGTTTATGTAGAAAGCGCAGGTGTGTGGTAGACACACTTATCTATCACACCGTTTTTAGGTTCTTGCGTACCTTGTCTACAAGGTTTGGCACAAACTCTATCGATCAGCAAGCAGTGGATCGGCTCAGGTAGCTGACGCGGCGGCAGCTCTGTTCCACATTTTTTACACGTCTCATATTCGCCCCGCTCCGGGTCATTTAAGCAACTGCAATTTGGGCATGTTAAAAATGGCTCTCTGGGTGGGCGGCATAATCCACAGCGATAACATACATGCATTGATGTTGACATTTCTTATCCTTTCGATAAATCCATTATCATATTTTTCTGACCACCTTTAACGGTACAAAGGTTGAACAATTTGCCAATAATGTCTAACACACTTGTTCATATGTTTAAGACATTAGACTCAACTGATAAAAATCAGCAAAGTGTTTATTTCGCAATCAAAAGTCACTTCCTACTATGGAGGCAGCTTATTAACCCGTCGGTTCAAACAGGCGCAAACCAAAACTTAGTGATATGTGCCAACGACGAATAATTGAACTGCTATGGAAAGGAAGTGAATGTATGAGTAAGCCATGGAAAAGAGAAGAAAACGGCGAAACTATCGTTCGTAGTTGTGCATGGTCGCCTCCCGGATGTCATCCGGTAGGTTGTGGTGTACAGCTTCACATCAAAGATGGCGAGTTGGTGCAGATTGAGGGTGACCCCGAGCATCCGGTCACTCGTGGAGCGTTGTGTCCACGCTGTTTGGCAATGAAAGATGTTATCTACCATAAAGATCGCATTAAGTACCCCATGAAGCGCGCTTTTGAGGATCGTGGAAAAGATAAGTGGGAGCGCATCACGCTGGATGAGGCTTTTGACATTCTTGAGGAGAAGACTCGCTATTTCACCGATACATATGGTCCGGAGTCAATTGTAGTTTTTTGTGGTACCGGTCGCGAAGCTACTGTTTATCACAACGAACTAACATTCATGGGCTTTGGTTCTCCCAATGCTTGTTATGCACAAAGCGGTTGGTCATGTTATGCACCTCGCGTTTCTTCCATGGCTTATCTAATGGGTGGCGGTTATCCCGAGATCGATTATGCTGCACGTTACCCGGATCGTTATGAGCATCCCGGTTGGGAAGCACCAAAGTACATCATGCTTTGGGGTAAAGACCCGCTAAAATCCAATGCTGACGGTCTTTGGGGTCACGCAATTGTCGACCTGATGAAAGATTACGGCACCAAACTGATCACAGTTGACCCTCGTGTTACTTGGATCGGCACAAAAGCTGAATACAATCTTCAATTGCGTCCGGGAACCGATGCTGCAATGGCTCTGGGAATACTCAACGTCATCATCAATGAGGATCTCTATGATCATGATGCCGTAGAAAAATGGACTTACGGCTTTGACGAGCTCAAAGAGCGTGTGCAAGAGTACCCTACAGATAAAGTTGCCGAGATAACTTGGGTAGATGAGGATTTGATTATTGGTGCTGCACGTGCTTTTGCTACCAGCAAGCACAGTGCTATCGGCTGGGGTCTTTCCGTAGACCAAAACCCAAATGGTATCCAAGTTGGGCACGCGCTTCTTTCCATTATGGCCATCACCGACAATATCGATGTTCCCGGTGGTTGTACACTTGGTCTACCTATTGATGACGACACAAACGTAGATATGATTCGTCGCGCACTTGAAGCCGAAACTATCGATGAGGCAACATTCAGCAAGCGTATCGGTGCTGAAGAATACCCATTTGTTTGCCAGCTGATGAGCACTAACCATCCTGATAGCGTACTTGATACGCTCGAGACCCAAGAGCCATATCGTCTGCGCATGGGCGTATTCCAGAGTTCAAACGTTGTTGGTGGAGCTATCTCTGCTGCTCAAGAGCGCTGGCTTGAGGCCATGAAGACCAGCTTTGAGTTTGTTGCCGCTACCGAGCTGTTCCAAAATCCAACCACAATGGCACTGGCCGATCTGATTTTCCCGCTAAAGACTTGGGTTGAGCATGATACTTTGGTTGAGTCACACTACGGGTTTAACGTTGCCTTTAATGGAGCATGCAACAAAGCCATCGATGTTGTAGAGGGCGTAGACGATCTTGAGTTTATGATGAAGATCGGCGAGAGAATGTTCCCGGAATACTGGAAGCAATTTGACGGTGTAGATGATTACTTGGCAAAAGTACGTCTCCCCAGCGGTTATACATGGGAAAGCTTCCGTGAAGAAGGTATCGTGCAACCGGAAGAAATATATCGCAAAGCTGAAAAAGGTCTGATGCGTTTTGATGGTGAACCCGGGTACATGAGTCAAAGTGGTCGTATTGAGCTTTGGTCACACGCTTATTCTCAGTTTGGTGATGACCCACTGCCGTACTTTATTGAGCCGCCTCGTTCTCCGGTAAGCACACCTGAGTTGTTTAAGAAATATCCTTTCGTGCTCACCACCGGTGGTCGCCGTTACACATCCTTCCATTCCGAGCATCGTCAGATCGAGCGCTTGCGCGAAATAGATGCTCAGCCGATCGTAGAGATCAATCCAAACGCAGCCAAACGTCTTGGCATTGAAAATGGCGACTGGGTATGGATTGAGAATGAATTTGGTCGTGTAAAGCAAGTTGCAGAACTTACCGAAGGTATTGACGAGCGTGTAGTTCATGCCCATCACGGTTGGTGGTTCCCTGAACAAGATGGCGAAGAGCCTAATCTTTTTGGTTTCCGTCAGTCCAACATTAATGTGATTATGCCGCATAAGGAAATTGGCAAGCTTGGCTTTGGCGATACCTTTAAGTGTGAGATTTGCAACATCTACAAGGTCACCGACTAAGAATAAGGAGCAAAAATGAACGGTCTTTTAATAGATTATAACTGGTGCTCAGGGTGCCACTCATGTGAAATAGCCTGTAAAAATGAGCATGATATTCCGCTGGGGAAATGGGGTATTAAGGTAACCGAAGACGGTCCTTGGAAGCTTCCAAATGGCGAGTGGCACTGGACAAATGTGCCAATTCCAACCGAGATATGCGATCTATGTTCCAAGCGTGTCTCCGAAGGTAAAGAGCCTTCATGCGTACAACACTGCCAAGCCAAGTGCATGCAATTTGGTCCACTTGAAGATCTGGTAAAGAAGGCTGAGAAGATAGGCAAAAAAGCGGTCATCTTCATGCCGTAAGCAAAACTAATTCTCTGCGCCTGAAGCGCAATCGCAACAGGCGCAGAGATCGTCTTTTAGGGAAGGAATCTAAAATGACCAAGTCAGCTAGAGCAGGGATTGTAGGTGTAATGGCGTGTGTCGTTGTCTTGGCTTTCTTGCAGCAGACCAACGTTATCGCCATACCTGTAATCGCTGATATTATCGGCACATTTGCACCCTTAGGGTATGACCCCACAACGGTACTTTGGTACATCACTATTTGTAATGTTGGTTGTGTTTTTGGCCCGATCATTTACTCTGCAATCGCTAATAAAGTACCAACCAAGCTCGTCATCATTGTTTCTGCAGCTATAGTAGTAGTTTTTGGTTCAGCGCCGGCATTGTTGGGTACAAATTTAGAGATCATGTTGCTAACACGTTTTATTCTAGGATTTGGCGTGGGCATCATCTTTTCAGCTTCTCCGGTTTTAATTAACGCAAACATGGATGAGAAGACCGGTGCTAAATGGATGGGGTTTGTACAAGTGTTTGCCAGTATTGGTATGGTTTTGTATCAAACTGCCACCGGCTTCATCGGCGTTATTGATTGGCATTTATCCATGTATCTACATGCAATCTCTGTAGTTATCATCTTGGTGTTTCTTTTTGCACTCAAATCAGAAAATGATCCCGGCAGCAAAAATTTTGTTGCTCCCGAGGGTGCAGTAGATGCGCAATCAGCAATCAAAGAAGGCGCTGCAAAGCTTAGCTTTGGCGAGCGTTTTCCAATGCAAGTTGTCATTTATTGGATATTTATATTCATATCAGTGAGTGGAATCTTCTTGTTTCAGTCCAACCTTTCTGTAATTGTTGCAACGCCTGATATCGGTGGAAATTCAGCGGATGCCGGACTAATGCTTTCAGTTCATACGGTTGTTGGCTTGGTTGCTGCTTTGGTGTTTGGGTGGGTATTTAATAAAATCCGCGAATGGGTAATGGTTCTAGGTGCCGTTATTGCTGCAATTTCTTTGGCTTGTTGTTATTTGGCCACCGATCAAGTTCTTCTTTATGTAGGATCAGGTCTGCTTGGCATTGCAGCACCGATGCTTGTGGCCGCATGCTTCCAACTTGCCGGGCGTAACGCCGCGCCGGTAGCTGCTGCCATGGCAGTATCGATTGCTGTTGCCGCACAAAATATCGGCGTTATCTGTGAGCCGCTTTGGGCAACTCCAATTCTTAATGCACTTGGGCTGGATGCCGCCGGTGGACGCGACCCATATATTCTCGGCGTAGTTCTGTTTATTGTGATGGTCGTGTTGGCAGGCATTAATGCAGCTGCAGCTCAGAAAAGAAATGCTGATAAGGCATAGCGTCTTTTGTCGAGGAAAAGGATAGTTTTAGGGATTGGATGTTTTGTGGTGCTAAGAAAAGCGGTACATAGTTTGCTTTCGACAATTATAGTTGGTCTTACTTCTGTTTATGTGAAAACCGACAGCCTGCTCTACGAAGACGAGAAAAATGATGCCAAGTTAAAAGCAGCATGTTTGTTAGACGTATGGGGAGAGAGTTGTTCAATTGTCGCCAGGCAATATAAGTTATCGCCACGAGAGTCAGAGGTACTGCTGCTCTTGTCAACGGGTCGCAATACAGAGAGGATAAGTGAGTTGCTGTGTATCTCTATGCACACTGTTAAAACGCACACTTATCACATTTATCAAAAGATAGGCATATCATCCCAGCAGCAGATAATTGACATGATTGAAGCAAATATCAAGCCGATCAAGGCCGGGAGGCAGTGTCTTTATTTGTCTGGCAACAAAGCTCTTTTATGTGGGGTTTCACAATAACGATGACTGAATTGCATGATCTTTCTTATAGGCATTTGGCAAGTTTCATCTAATTAAAACTGAGCCGTCGAGCTCGGCTCAGTTATCCCACCTCTTGGGAGACGAAAGGAATTGGTTCAAATGGACTTCTTAAATCTATATTCACAATCTGTTTTCTAACAGACCTTTATAAGCAGGAGAAGAGGTACTGTAATGAGTGAAAATAAAGTACTCGCGGCCTCAAAGGCCGAAAAACTTGATCCTAAACGCTGGTTAAACTTGGTCTGCATAGCTCTCATGCATGCAGCGTTAATGGGATCTCTAATGATGCCCGGAGCGTACTCGCAAATATTTATAGGCGAGTGGGGAGTTGACACCGGACTTTTTGTGCAATTGACCATGATCGGCTTTCTGACAGGTGCGATCTTTTCTATTCCAATGGGAATATTATCGGATAAATACGGAGTAACAAAGGTCTTAGGCATTGGCATGCTCATATCTTTGGCAGCATCTATCGCTCGCGTTTTCTGCGCAGATTTTTGGTCGATGTATATTGCTTGTTTTTGTATGGGAATAGGTCTTGCTGCGCTAAATTCCAATTCAGTCAAATTCTTACTTCCCTGGTTTAAGACTAAGCAAATGACAACCGCTATGACTCTTTACGTATCCGGTGCAGGCATAGGCGTTACTCTCGCCATGATGATTGGCGGGATGATCCCTGATATGTATCCGGCATACATTGGTTCAGCTGTAGTGTTTGCCTTGGTAAGTGCGTTTTGGTTTGCTTTTGCCCGTATGCCCAAAGATGCCATTTTAATAAAAGATGACTATAGTTTTGCCGCTGTAAAATCGGTTGCATCAAACAAGGTATTGATTCTTGTTAGCTTAGCTATGCTACTTTCTATGTGTTCATCAGCTTCTTACGCCGGAAACGTACCGGTAGGAATGATTCAAAAAGGTCTCGATCCGGCAACCGCTGCGGTTTGGGCATCGTTCATTAACCTGGCAGGTATGCCATCAAACTGGATTATGGGGCCAATTTGTGACGCTATCAAACGCATTAAACCTGTGATGGCGGTAGCGGCGTTCTTGGGTTCTGCACTTTTATTGGTCGCCTGGCTGGCTCCGGTTGGACCTTATACGCTACCGTTGTTCATTGCCGGAGCTTTTGTTGCATGGGGCAATATTGCGCTCATCAAAGGTTCTGTAGGGATGATCCCAACTATTAGACCTGAGTACATGGGAACAGCAGGTGGTCTGCAAACGTTCTTTCAAAACCTGGCTGCCTTCATTATTCCGTCTTTCATATTTACGCCATTAGCCGGCGGCAACATGATTTTATTCTTTGTGTTTTGCGCCGTGGCAGTAATTCTTGCCGGTGTAGTGATGATGATTACTCCGGAGCTTGGACTTAAAGGAAAGATTCATCAAGAGGCTTTGGAGAATAAGGGGTAAAGTGGTTTTTTAGGACATTTTTGCCCTTTAAAAAATATAGGGAGAGCGTTCTTTGCGGGCGCTCTCTTTGTTTGATAGTCTTTCTGGCTGTACTCAAACTTTTAGATTGTGGCTGTCTTTTTGTTACTGGTATTGCTATTCAAGTGGTAGAATATTCAACCATGCCCCCGTAGCTCAGGGGATAGAGCACAGCTCTCCTAAAGCTGGTGTCGACCGTTCGAATCGGCCCGGGGGCACCACGTCGCATATTGCTACACTACCGCATAACTAAGCAAGCTCAGTTATGCTAACGTTTCGCAAATGCTCCTTCTTGCCCAGGGGCTCACCCGTTGCCTATCGGCAGCTTCGCCCGTTTAGGTTCTAGCGTGTTTTACTCTCTTTGGAACGCTTTTTCTACAAAGTTTGCGAACTCTTCTGCTGTGAAGTTTATCTTGTCGGATAGAATGGCAATTGATTGGGAGTTGGTTTTTTCATAGAGGTGTACTAGTCCTTCGGGGGGTATTGGGGTGTTGCTGCGAATCCATTCTTTTAGGACAATATAGCCACCGTCCAGATTTAGCGTAAGCAGCATGCGATCTTCAAATGGTAGCTTGTCGATGCCTTTTTTGCCAAAGGACAAGCTTGCGCATGTCCATACGATATCTCGGATTAATCTAAACGGTGAGTCTCTGTCGTTGCAATTTACAAAATGTCGTAAAAGTGATCTTATTTCATAAATGCTCTCCGAGTTGACTTCCGACAGTCCGCTCCAGCCCTTGATGGTGCCTTTCTCTCTCGCTTTTTCTTGGATTCTTTCTTTTAGAACCCAACATGCAATATCGTACTTGTCTTCAAAGTGATTATAAAAGGTGGCTCTCGAAATGCCACATGCTATTACGAGTTCAGCCACCGTTATATTCTCGATCGATTTTTCTTCAAGAAGCTCTGTAAGGATTCTTGCAAGCGCTTGTTTAACTGTTTCTCTTTCTTTCATTGCTCCCACCTAGAATATATGGTTAGACAATTTTGGATAATGTCAAAAAATTATACATTATCCGACAATGGAAGTTGAGAGGTGTATTGCCTGTGGCTATTCTCATTTTTAAGATAGAAGGTCAGATGCGAGCGTTAATCATCGCTTCCTTAAATTATGTCTGTGTTGAAGAAAGGAGTGAAAAGTAATGAGTAGCAAAAATGCAAGTGTACTTTCTCCCCAAGCACAAGAAAGGGTCAATGAGAAGAGTGCGCGCTGGGAGGGAGTGGAGAAGAAGTACACTACCTGTCTGATGAACGGGTGCTGGGATGGGTGCCTGCTTGAGTGCAGCGTAAAAAATGGAAAGATAGTTTCGATTGATATAGGTGATCCCATTAATGCCAATAATCCACGAGAAGAAGTAGGTAAGGATGCGGTAAACAAAGGCATGATGCAGCATCGCCCCTGCGTTCGTGGCAGGATGTGGCGTCGTACTATTGATAGTCCAAATCGCTTACTTCATCCTATGAAAAATATCGGTAAAAAAGGTGATCCTGTTTGGGAGCGCGTCACCTGGGAAGAAGCTTTGGATGAGATTGCTCAAAAGTTTCGCGAAATAACAGACGAATATGGTCCATATGCTGTTCGATGGGGATCATATGCCAATGGGATTGCCTTGCTCACCGGAATAGGTCTTGGAAACAGCTGGGGCATAATGTCTTGGGCTGGGCACGAGCTTGGACATACAACAGTGTTTGGCGTGCATGATATGATGGCCTTTTTCATGCCAAACGAGCAAACTTGTTCAGGTAGTGAGGCAGCCGACCTCCTCAACACAAGTCTTATTATCGGTTTAGGATGGAATCCGGCAGTGACCCATGCTCCTTACGCGCATGTATTATCGCTTGCAAAAGAACAAGGAATCCCTATTATCCTGATCGACCCTCGATATACACCGTCAGCTCAAACGTATGCAGATCAATGGATCCCCATTAGACCGGGCGAAGATCTTGCCTTAATGCTGGCTATCGCGAACGTGATCTTTAAAGAGAACCTGATCGATCATGATTTTGTGAGCAAGTTTGTTGAGCCAACCGGGCTGGAGAAATGGCGTGCCTATGTCACAGGAGAAAGTGATGGAATTGATAAAACTCCTGAATGGGCTTGTGAACTGTGCGGTATCCCTGCGAAAACAATTACCGAGCTAGCCAGACTATATGGATCGCATCATGGCTACTCAGATGGTAAAAGCTGCTATTTTAAATCCCATTGGTCTATTGCACGTAAGCCGCGAGGGGAAGATACGGCCAGAGCCGGTATGTATCTTCAGGCGCTTACAGGAAACATTGGCGTGCCCGGTGGTTGTCATAGCGGCGGAGACGTGTGCGCTCCGTTGATTTTCCCTGCCCCACAATTCTATTTTGGTATGCAGCAGCCTACTCACGCACCTGCTACGCTCGTTAATGTTCGTAACTGGGTAGACGCAGTTATATATCGAGATGACTTCTACAGCGGTGATATGTCTGAGGAAGAGTATCGTGCGCGTATTGGCAGCGCAAAGGATTGGCCACTACCCAATTTCCATGCATCATTTAATCAGATGGGAACCTACATGGGGACGCATGGTAGCGAACGTGTGCGTGAGGCTTATAGGCGACTTGACTTTGTGGTTTCAGCTGCAACAAGCATGGATTTCCCCGAGGTCTCATATAGCGACATCGTGCTCCCGCTCGGCGACAACGTCATGGAGTGCCCGGAAGATACATCCGGTGGATTTATGGTTCCTTGTCATAACGGCACAACTGCTAACGGCAACTTCTATATCATGAAGCAGAAGATCGTTGATGCTCCGGGTGATGCAAAATCCATGTTGTGGATCAACTGTCAGTTGGCTAAACGTTTTGGTGTTTTGGAGCAGTTTGCATCGCTTCTTGCTGATGTACTTGATGATCAGCTGGCGTGGGATGCTCGAATCGCCGAATTACAGCGTGGAACATATGAGACGTGGAGCCAACAATATCTAGAATGGGCTACACAGTCAGGGGCTGACCCTGCTGAGCCACCCACATGGGATGAGTTTGTAAAGCGTCCGCTGTTTCGCGTGCCAATGAACCGTAAGCCTTTTTACGGTTTCCAACCCTACATTCAAGGTGATATGCCTTTTGGAACGCCTTCCGGAAAGATTGAGTTTTATTCGGAGTTTCTTGCAGACTCAACCATGTCTAATAGAGAAATGGAGTTCTATGGGCAAAAGGGCGGTCTATGCTATGGCGGCATAACTCCATCACTTATTACACCCATGGCCGAGTATCATGAGCTTGTGGAAGGATTAACAGGTGAGATTGCCAAGAAGTATCCACTGCATATCACTACTCCTCATTCGTTCTTCCGTATTCACGCGACGCAAGACAATAACCAATGGATGCCTGATGAGGCACGGCATGCAGTCTGGATCAGTGTTGCCGATGCAGCAGCACGTGGCATAAAAGATGGAGATCTTGTGCATGTCTTTAACGACCACGGTGAACTGATCATGCCGGCATACGTGACAGAAAAAACAACCCCGGATGTCATAAGTGTGATTTATGGAGCTTGGACAGTTCCTGCCGGCGAAAAGACTAAGACATCTCCCGATGGTATAGATATGCGTGGTGCGGGAAACGAGCTTACTACCGGAGAGCAGTACCCGTGGGTTGTCGGGAATCTTCATTGTTCGAGTCAAGTTCAAGTTGAATTGTATAGGAGCTAATAATGACACAGTATGCATTTTTCTTTGACCAGAGTCGCTGCAGCGATTGCAGAACCTGCTCGATTTCTTGTCGTGACTGGAATGATGTTTTGCCAGGAGATCCCTCGCTATGTAGAAAGTTCTCTTGGGAGCAGGGGGTATTTCCGGAGTTGGATATGCCATCACTTTTTGCCCCGTGTTATCACTGCGAAAATCCTGCCTGTGTTACGGAGTGCACAAACCAAGCACTCTCCAAAGACCCATCTACGGGTGCAGTTCTTGTCGATAAAGGACTGTGCAAAAGTTGCGGCAATTGCTGGGATGCCTGTCCTTACGGAGTGCCCTTTGTTGAGCCGGGCAAAGCTATGTCCAAGTGTGACATGTGTATTGATCGCATAAGTAACGGCGATCTTCCGGTATGTGTCAGTGGTTGTCCCATGCGTGCTTTGGACTTTGGCCCTATTGACGAGATAATTGCTCGTTACGGCGATGTTAGAGAAATTGATGAAATGCCCTCAACTGATATTGTTAAGCCGGCAATCATTTTCAAAAAAAGAATGCCAAAAAAGCAACTGGTATCATATGATCCACTTGAAGCTCGCAAGTTGTTGGGCTTTGATAGCACAGTACCCTCAGATGGAGTTGTTCTAAAGAATCGCATCGATTTCAAAAACCCCGATCGTGAAATAACAAGACAACTGCTTCGAAGCGAAGAATGGTAAATCGTGTGCTTCGGTTAATTTGATGTCGCCTTTGCTCTGAATCAGGAAAGCGATCTAATCACGTGAGTTTTCTGTCTACCAGCAAAAGGTTGAAGATCACAATCAGAAATCAACTACTGGAATATTAACTATTCGGCTACATTACGCTTAAGCTCTGCGAAATTACGTCCTTGTTTTAGCCATTTTGAGCTAAAACAAGGACGTACTATTGCCATTTGCGGCTTTTAGATATCGCTTTAAAAGGAAAGTGCAGAAGTAGGGGAAAGTAATGATGTTATTGCTGTAGCCTATGTTTCCACTTGTGAGTTTTATGCCGTAGTTTATATCCGGGTATTTTTCGTTCTCAATTAATGTTCTTAGNNCTTCTACCGGAATTAGATTTGTTGCTGTTCTTAAGAAAAAGTCCTCTTCCAGCGTAGAGTCTTCACGTTTGTAGTAAAACAATTCGTAGCCGCTCTTCACCAGTGCTTCTCCAACAAAATTCTCATAAAGCGCCCCTTTGTAAACACCGAGGTTTCTGTTTGCTCTTAAATCATCTTGTGCCTCTTCGTCCAACATTGCTATCAGTAACCCGTTATCAGAAAAGTAAATCTTATATTTGGACTCGTCGTAATTACCTCTAAGCGGTAGTTCGGGGTAGTTCAAGCAATAACATGTATTGATGATACCTGCTTCGGACAACCACTCCACGCAACCCCGATAGTCTTTGAATCTTGCTCCTGATGCTACTTTAGATATTTGAAATTTCTTATTGTCTTTCGCAAGTTGAAGAGGGATTCGATTAAACACATTTGTTATTCTGGTTTGATCCACGCCATCGGCGTATTTCTTGATATCTTCTTTGTAGTCGATAATTAATTGTCTCTGTGTCTCGAGAGAACCGGTGAAACTATCAGTAACTATATAGTCTCGCACTACAGCCGGCATTCCTCCTAATATGCAGAAATCTAAGAAATGCGAATTGAATGTGGATACTTCTATTTCATTAAAAGGTTTGCAATCAATCATATGATTCAAAAGCTCATCAACAGTTGTATCGTTAAAGCCTTTTGCCCAAAGAAATTCTTCAAAGTCTAGTGATCTCATAATATAATCACTTTTATAGCCAACGCTATTGCTCTCAATTTTTTTATAGTTAACACCAAGCATCGAGCCGCTGCAAATCACATCAAAACGTCCGTCTAGGTTAAAAAACTTCAATGAAGTAGAGATGTCAGGGAACTCTTGTAATTCATCGAAAAAGATTAGTGTGCGTTCAGGAACAAAGTGCTTTCCAGGATCGATGAGCGTTATGTTTTTGATAATATTTTCCGCACTGTATCCATCCGTTGTTATTGATTTATACTTAGACTCTTCAACAAAATTGATTTGAATTACACTCTCATAGTTCTCAGCGCCAAACTTGAGAATGGATTCAGTTTTCCCCACCTGCCTCGGCCCTTTGACAATCAGTGGTTTTTTGTTAGTACTAGATTGCCACTCTTTAAGATACACATCTATCTTGCGTTTTAGGTAAAACATGTACGTGGTCACCTCAAATCTCCTTTAATACTATAGGCTATTTAAGGCTTGCAAGCAACGAAAATGCGATTTCATGAGTGAAAAAACTGCTAAAACTACAAAAAGATGAGCGAATATAAGCACAATTGTCACATTTCATGAGCGAATCATGGTGTTTCCTTATAGTAACCGGTAGAAAATGTGCTTGTTATCAAGCCCCTAGCAATGCTGCAGGCACAACATGGATACCGTCTTTGCGCGTATATGCAGTACTTCCTGAGTTAATAATCATTCCAATAACTGTTCTGGTTTTAAGGTTATTTCGTAACCAGTTAAGTCTTTTCGCGTCGTCATCGGTGGCTGCCTCAGCCATCTTTACTTCTATTGCAAGGATTACATCATCAAGCTCGATAATAAAATCTATTTCCCATCCATTTTTTGAGTCTCTAAAATGACGCAGCTCCGCATTATTTACTTGCGAATATACTTTCAAGCTTTGTGCAACAAGTGACTCAAAAAGTCTGCCTGCAATCGATGCATGTTGCGGTCCCAGCATTTTGTGTTCTGCGCCTCGTAATAGTTGATCGTAAGTTACTCTCAGCAATCTGGCGCATAAAGCAGGATCAACAAGGTAGTGCTTTGGTGACTTGCCTAATGGTGTCAAGGTGTTTACGGTTGGGAGCCAAGCATCAACGCGATCAGTGATCCAAAGACTGTCGAGAATATCTCTATATCCTGTAGTAGAAATTCTTGAAGGTTTTTTAGCATCTCCCGGAGTGGATGCCTCCATTATGCTTTGGTAACTGGCGGTAGAAGCGGTAGCAGATGCGTAAGCACGGAGCCAGTTTTTTAGCACATCGGGTTTTCGAACCATAAGACCTTGTTCGGGAAACTCTTTTTGGATTATGTTGTCTATATATCCATCCAGTGCCAATGAAACAGCTTGCATCGAACGATTTCGTATCCCCGGAAACCCCGATTGGACAATCTCTTTCAGATAATCCGGCAGGCTAATATCGGTAGACCCAAAGACAGCATCTGCTTTACCCAAAAGAAGGTCTTTTATGCTCACTGATGTTTTTGTAAGAACACGCTCTTGCAAAGATAATGGACGCATCTTGATGCGAACAATACGACCTGCTCCGCTATGCAGACTCACTCCCTGTGGCACTGCACTACCCGTTAGAAGGAATTGAGCTGATGCACCGTCTTCATCAACAAGTCTTCTAACCATGTCCCAACTTTCTGGCAATCGTTGCCACTCGTCAAGTAAAAGTAGCTTTTTTTGTTGAGCAAGTACCGCCGCACCACCCTTGACTAACTCTTTTCCCTCCGTGGTGTCAAGCTTAATCATGCTGGCAGACAGACGTTGTGCCGTAGAGGTTTTGCCAACCGCTTTTGCCCCAAATATCTCTACAGCAGGGAGTTCCGAAAATGTATCTTTCAAATACTCATCAATTAATCGCGGTTGATATTTGACATCCATTCTTGGCACCTTCTCAAAACGTAAATAACCTTTTATAGGCACTATACTATACCATTTGCGGATGATTTAGTATACCATTTGCGGATGACTTAGTATACCATTTGCGGAGACCTTTGTGTTGCTCTACAGAATAACTCTCACTTGTCGGTTACAATGCGCCAAATGTTATACGGTTTCAGTTATTTGCTGAAGTATCCTATGGCAACTATGCTTGTTGACCGCAGTGAAAAGAGTCCTTGTGCCTAGACGTCCTACTCATCAAAGTGATGTTAGTGAACGCGACCCTAGTCGCCCGTGTTCGGCGGCTATTCTCGTTTATCTTGCGTTTACTGTAAAGGTTTTGAATGCCTCCATGAGTAAACGCTCATCCATATCCACAACCCAATATATCATGTTGATATCGTTAATACGTGGGGGAGATCATCTGCGTGTTAAAGAGGTTGCAGATATTTTAAGTATTAATCACAGTACAGTATCTGTGCAGGCGGCAAAACTTAAGGAGGCTGGGTATTTAAGCTACAAGACCTCTGAAGATGACAATAGAGGTATGGAGTTGCATATAACTAAGGCCGGAAAAGAGATCGTTGATAGAACGGACAAGATAGTTGCGGAGGCTATAAATACCGTTTGGCAACCGCTTTCTTCTGCGCAAAGAAGAGGCATGTTAAAGAGTGCGCTTAGTGCGGTTGGCAAAAACAGGCGCAGGCAGGAAAATGGTATGCATCGCGCAGACACCGCTTATGCAGAAGGTATACTTATGAGTATCAGGGCTTTTTAGGCTACTGCTAAACTTTATGGGCTGAGTTATTTTGAGGCAACAGCGCTTGCAACTCTGGATGAGAATGGCAAAGCTGTGGCAAAAGGGCTTCTTGCAGAGCTGCTCTTGATAAAAGCCAATTACCTTAGCCAGGTTTGCGAAGCTTTGGCTAAACGCAATTTGGTAAGTGAGGAAACAGATGAAAAGGATCGTCGTGTAATACGCGTCAAAATAACTAAAGAGGGACGCGAACGTGCTCGTCGTACAATGCTCGATATGGATGCGGTGATTGCCAATGGATTATATGAAAGTACTGCCGAAGAGCAGAGTCTATTTCAAGATATAGCGAAAGCGATAGTCGAAAATGAAATTTACCATCGAAGATACGGGTTTTATGAGTAAAAAAAGCTGCATTAAAAGTCTTATGGTGAAAAGATTTCTTTAACTTTCCACTAGCACCAACCGTTTGTTGTGGATTCCCGCGCAGGCGGGAATCCACAACATAAGCTATGCCTACACTTTTAATACAGCGCCATTATTGCTGGTTTCAGGTTGCAGGTGCTGCATTTACACCTACTGCTTTTTAAATAATAATTTCGTCAAAATCTGTGTCATTCATGCAGTCTTTAACACGCATTACCAGATTGGGTTGTGTTTGTGTTGATGCAGGTAGTGGTGCGGCATCGGCGGTCAGGTTCAACGTAGAATATGTGCTTTTTAGCTCATCGATAGGCGCAAAAGCCAAAACTCGTTGTGGACAGGAGGCGACGCACGCAGCTTCCTCTCCTTGCTCAAGCAGTGCGGTGCAGCCATCACATTTTTGAGCCAGACCATCTGCGATGATAATGGCGTTGTATGGACAAACAGGCGCACAGTCTCCGCAACCATTGCATTTATCCTCATCAACTTGCACAAGCCCTAGTTCGTCTTTGTATAGGGCATCCAGTGAACACTTGGGCATACACGCCGGCTCTGCGCAATGATTGCAGGCCATTGAGATGTGATACATACGAGGAGTGTAACCGCTTCCTGTCATGAAAGTTCTTACCGTGCGAAAGTTGTCGCCCACCTCAAGATCATTTACATCCTTACAAGCAACATGACATGTATGACAGCCAATGCAATTTTCAGCATCAAAACAAAAACCGTATTGTTTCATGACTACACCTCCTCACTCGACATAATAGGCACGATGGGTTCCATCAAGGCATCCGGTTTTAGCTCCAGAGGACCTGTGTATTTTTCATAATTAACTAGCACGGAGTTCCAGCCATTCAAAAACGGTGTTGTGGTGCGGTTTGATGGGGTTAAGATGTTGTCGGCTCCTGCCAGATCAAGACCGCTATTCTCGTCGATGCGTGCGGTTGCTCCGTGAGGTACGCAGATTACACCGGGCATAATGCCGCGGCTGACCGTCGCTGGCCTAAGGAATGCGCCTTGCTCGTTATAGACTTTGATAATGTCACCTTGTTTGATGTCGCGCTCTGCAGCGTCTTGTTTGTTGATGAAGACCGGGTTTTGGAAAGCTTCACGTAGCCAAGGTAGGTTATCGCAATCGGTGTGCGCACGTCTGAGGTAATGGTTGTGGGTCATTTGAATGGGGAATTGACCCTTTTTTGTGCGCTCTTTGTCCTCGAAAGTGTCAGCGTAACCATAGGGGTGTTCAAGGTATTTGGGTAGCGGAGATACTTTTACGTAGTCGAGTGCTCCGCTTCCGCCATCCGAATAGCCGTTTACCATGTCATACCAGTCAGATTTTGCCTGACAATAGATTTCCATTTTGCCACTTACGGTGCTTTCTAGCGGATGAGCATCCGGGTCATTTCTGAAATCCTGATAGGGGATGGTCACAAAGGCATCATCTTTGCTGCGCTTGATGCGGTAAACACCATTGTCTAAGAACTCCTCAAAGGGAAGAATGCCTTCTTGAGGCTCTGCTTCAACACCATAGCGATCAATGTCTTCTTGAGTGATCGTAGCTATTGGCTTATAGGAACCGTCAGGCTGCATTTCTGATGCTTGTGACATCTGCTCAAACCAGAGCTGCTTCTCGGTTTTTGGCAACAATGCGCCTGTTTCGATGCCAAGGCGATCAGCAAGTTCCTGAGCGATCTCCGGGTCGGTTTTGGTGTCGTATAGCGGCTCAATGATCTGGCGCCAGGCGAAGACGTTTTCTTTATCGGAAGAGATTGCAGCTCCTGAGTACAAGCAGCTGGCTAATGTTTCCCATTTCGTGGGAATCGGTAAAACAATATCAGCATATTTTGCGTCCAGTTTCAGCAGGTATGCTTGGCTGCACACGAAGTCTACTTTGCGAAATGCCTCAATGCCCTTATTAATGTTGGCCTGACTCTGCAACATATTGTTGGTCTCACTGATGATCACATGAATATCAATGTCGCGTTTCTCAAGCTTGACCTGTTGCTGACCGGGGAAATTGCTTCCGGCAAACCAATATTCACCATCAACAATGTTATCCCACATGCAATCGGTTGAAAGCACATCGTCAATTGGGTTTCCGGCATTGGTAAATCTTGATGGTGGTCCACCCATTGGTTGTAGTGTTAGAGGTGGCCCACTATTAAAAGCGCCGTAGTATTGATCGTTGGCGCAGGCGTTTCCGGGCTTACCAAAATGTCCGCCCATAGCCGCGATGGTCATAAGCAATTGGGGGAAATTCTCGGAACCTTTGTTGCGTGCCGGAGAAGCACAGGCATTTATCGATACATTGTTTTGACAGCCCATGATGTCCGCTAAACGCTCGATAAGATCGATGGGAGTTCCGCACAGGTCACTTGCCCAAGCAGGCGTTTTGGCTATGCCATCGCTATTGCCCAAGAGATAATCCTTAAAACTCTCATCACTCTTAGCGTCCGTAGGCATGTGCTCTTTATCAAACCCTACAGTGCAGCGGTTGAGATAATCCCAATCAATCAAAGAGCCGTCTTGGTCGCGCTCTAAAAGCGAATAGGCAACGCCAAGCAGTAATGCTGTGTCTTCTCCCGGGCGCACCGGTATCCACTCTGCGTTTGTAAACCCGGCGGTTGCTGAGTAATCCGGCCCGACAAACACAAACTTCGAGCCTTTTTCTTTGGCGTGTTTTAAGTAGTAAGAGGGATTGCCAAAAGCACACCAAGCAGCGTTGTGCCCGTACAAAACGATGTAATCGGAGTTTTCCAAATCCATACGGTCATTGACTTCGGTGCCAAACGACCAGCCTACAAAACCAAACATCTCATTATGCAGCCCAAAAGTGCCGGTAGATTGCGTGCCTGAACAGTCTACGTAGCCGCCAAACGCGCTTAGAATTCCACCGAGATATCCTTCAAGATTGACCATGTTCATATAAAAGATAGAACGATTGCCGTAGTTTTCTTTGGCATGTTTAAGCTCGGCAGCAATGGCATCTAAAGCCTCATCCCAGCTAATACGCACCCACTCATCTTTACCGCGCAAGCTTTTGTCGCCACCGGTGAAAGGCTGCCAGTGTTTACGTTTCATGGGGTATTGCAATCTGTCGGGTCCAAAAATCTGTTGACGCATGGCGTGACCCATAGCGCATGAACGCGACTGCGGCCACTCCCAGGAGTCGGGATGTGTGTCGTCGGTCTTTGTTCTCAGCACTTTGCCGTCTTTGACTAAGACCTTTACCGAACACCTGCCTCCGCAATTATGCCAGCAAGGTGCAGACACCCATTTAGCGTTGGATTCATCAGTTTTTTTCATAGATTTCCTTTCGCTCCGATCATGCAAGATTATGTATTTTGGTGCAATTTGCGATGCGAAAAGTCTATATTTACTGCTCAACGCAAGCAATATTTCAATGCATCACTGAATCAGTGATTAACTGAATTAAATATAGTTGTTGAGAAGATGGATTTCCGCCTTTGCGGGAATGACAGGGATGGTAAATGACGGCGCGATGGAAAACTGGATGGATTCCCACCTTCGCTGGAATGACAGAGAGGATGCGGGAATGACAGGGGTGAGTTGCGAAGATTAGATGGGGTTGCGGTGTAGGGTTTGTTTGTGAGAAGAGGCGAGATTTTTAGTGGCGCTTCTAGTGCAAAACGAAGCTTTTATCGGCTGCTAGTTCTGCGATTGTAGTGCCGTCTATGTAGCTGTCGATTGCGCTTCTGAGTCCTGTCCAAAATTGTGCTGTGCCGCATAGTTGTTGACGGGGGCAGGCTTCTACTCCGGAATCTGTGATGCAGGCTATATCCAGCACACCGCCTTCGGCGGCGCGCATTATATCGCCGGCTGTTATCTCGTCAGCCGAGCGTGACAGGAGATATCCGCCTTGGGCACCGCGGATGCTGGTCAGGTACCCTTCCTTTGTAAGTACCTTGGCCAGTTGCTCAAGGTACTTTAAGGAGATGTTTTGGCGTAGCGATACTTCGCGCAGTGACACCGGACCACTGCCTTGGCACTGCGCTATATCGATTGCAAGATGCAGAGAATATCTTGCTTTTGACGAGGGTTTCATTAGTACTCTTCCGCGTCCTCTTCATCTTCGTGAATGTCGGTCTTTGGTTTTTCCAGACCCTCAATGACGATGCCATTCTTCTCGGCATAATCCCAAAGTGCAGCGTGGATCGCCTCTTCGGCTAAAAGCGAACAGTGCACCTTAATTGCCGGTAGTCCGTCCAGCGCCTCGCATACCGCATCGTTTGTTACCTGCAAAGCCTCTTGGATGGTCTTGCCTTTTACCAGTTCGGTGGCCATACTGCTGGTTGCAACTGCGGCTGCACAGCCAAAGGTCTTGAACTTAACATCACGCACGATGTTCTCATCATCAATATCCAGATAAACGCGCATAATGTCGCCGCATTGGGCGTTTCCTACGGTACCTACGCCACTGGGATTGTCCATCTCGCCCATGTTGCGTGGGTTTGTAAAATGATCCATAACTTTATCGCTGTAAGCCATTATTACTCCTCTGATTAATCTGCCTTTAATATCAGCCAACAATTATTTGACGGCGGACAAGGCTTTCTTTCCTTGTAAAAAGTCCTCGTAAAGTGGACTCATCTTACGCAGATGCGCTACCACTTCTTTTATTGCTTCAACCGTGTAGTCGATGTCTTCTTTAGTTGTGCTCTCGCTTAAGGTAAGTCTCAGTGAGCCGTGTGCAATCTCATGCGGTAGACCAATCGCCAAAAGCACGTGGCTCGGATCAAGCGATCCTGATGCACAAGCCGACCCGCTTGAGGCTAAGATCCCCTTTTGCTCCAGGGAGAGAAGCAGGGATTCGCCCTCGATAAACTCAAAGCTAAAGTTAGCGTTATTTGGCAGGCGTTTGCTGCGGTGACCGTTAAGCCTTACGTGCTCTACCTCTGCCAAAACTCTGTCAATCAGGTAATCACGCAGCTCTGTCTCGTATTTGACCCGCTCATCAAAGCTTTCCATGCACATATCCAAAGCTTTAGCCATGCCGATAATGCCCGGTACATTCTCAGTTCCGGCTCTGCGCTTGCGTTCTTGCGCTCCACCGTGCACAAAAGAGCGCGTTTTTACGCCCTTGCGAATGTATAAAAAGCCAATACCCTTGGGACCGTGAAACTTGTGTGAAGAAGCAGAAAGCATGTCTACGCCAAGCTCATCCACATCTATGGGGATGTGGGTTAAGGATTGCACGGCATCGGTATGAATAAGTGCTCCGTGCTTATGAGCAATCTCAGCCAGTTCTTTGATCGGCTGCAAAGCGCCTATCTCGTTGTTGCCATGAATTATCGAGACCAGAATCGTGTCTTCGCGAATTGCCGCTTCAAGATCGGCGGGGTTGATAATGCCGTCGCTANNCGCTATCCACAGGCAGATAGGTAACCTCAAAGCCATGTTTTTCAAGCCACTCGGCTGAGTGCGAGATGGCGTGGTGCTCGATGGAAGATGTGATTAAGTGTTTGCCTTTATCCTGATAGACATCAGCTGTGGTCTTAAGTGCCCAGTTGTCACTTTCTGTGCCACCGGCAGTAAAGTAGATGTCTTGAGGAGCTGCGTTGATGTGAGCTGCAATACGCGCACGCGCTTCGGTGATCTCAGCTTTAGCCTGTTGACCAAACTCATAAAGCGAAGAAGGATTGCCGTAATGCTCAAGGAAGAATGGTACCATCGCGTCTAGAACCTCAGGATAAACACCTGTGGTAGCGGCATTGTCTAGGTATATCTGACGGGTCATGGTTAATCCTTTCTTGTTCTACAGTGTTCCGGCTGCTCGTGCAGCATCTACTTCATCTATGGCAGCTTTTGGCGTTGCATCACAAGTGCCATCGCCAAGCTTGATAAGCTCAATTTCATCAGCAACTTTTACTTCGCCGTCCTTGCGTACAACGCTAAAAATGCCCTCTCTGGGGAAAATGCAGTCGCCGGCTTGATGATAAATCGCGCAACGTGTATGACAGACTTTACCTATTTGGCTGATCTCAAACTCGCTGTCGCCAATGCGAAGTACGGTACCGATAGGTAGGGTAGGAAGCTCCATGCCAATAGTGGTGATGTTCTCGGCAAAATCGCCGGCTTTTACATCAAGACCCATTCCGCGAGCCTTTTCGATGCTTTCTTCAGCCAGGAAAGATACTTGGCGGTGCCAGTCGCCGGCATGAGCGTCGTTTTCAACGCCCAGATCTTGAGCCACGCAAATGATGCCTTCTGCCACAGGGGTCTTGCGAGTACCTTTTCGCTCAGATATGTTTACAGAGGTAACCTTGCCAAGAATAGTTTTTTCACTGCTTGCTGTAGTCATTTATGGTGGTTACCTTTCTCTCGTTGGTCTCTATAGTTAGCATAGGCTAACTGTGTGTAGAGAGAAAGTATAGTGCAAAACTCTTTCAATTCCTAGAGAATTACTATGAAATGTTTGATTTCTGTCATATTTTCATTTGTGAATAGTGTTTTAAGGCTATCTGGGCGATCCGTTCCCTTTGTATCCT
>DBCW01000041.1:6116-22621 GCA_002293265.1 Eggerthellales bacterium UBA948 | reverse complement strand
GTTATGCGGTCGAGATTTTTCTCTACCAAGCTTGTGCCTGTTGTGTTGCTGTATACAGAACCGGCGATGATGTCTGATAGACCTGTACCTTTTCCTGAGTGCAGTAACACGAAGACTATCAGTCCGACACCGGAAATAGCCCAGAGAATTAGAACTCCTATTACTAGTGGACTCACTTTTCTTCCTTCTTTCTTAAAACTTGCAAGCAGACATATTACTACAAACTATCTTGTATCGTAAAGCAAATTTACTACTTTAATAGGTCTTCCAGGTTTTTTAAGTCTGCTCCTGACATTTTGCCTAATCCCGGTACGCCTTTTAAGCCTCTGCCTTTGGATTTCTTACCTTTTTTGCTCTTCTTGCCTCTTAGTGTTGGCTGACCCATGGATGACTGAACTTTCTTCATCATCTTTCTGGTCTCTTCAAATTGCTTGAGCAATTGGTTTACTGCAAAGACCTCTACGCCGGCACCGGTTGCGATGCGTTGACGACGTGACCCGTTGATGATTGCAGGTTTGTTGCGCTCGCCCGGGGTCATGGAGTGGATGATTACCTCCATTTTGTCTAACATGCCCTCATCTACCTGTCCGGCTCCGAGTGCTTTCTCCCCTCCGGGTAATGCCTTGAGCAAAGAGCCTATGCCGCCGATCTTTTTAACTTGCTTGTTGATGGTGAGAAAATCGTTCAGCGTCAAATCAGCGCGCGCCATGCGTTCGGCTTCGGCCTCGTCCATTTCTTGGTCGGCAATAGCTTGGGCTTTTTCGATCAGCGAGACAACATCACCCATGCCAAGTATGCGTTTGGCCATGCGATCCGGATGAAACTCCTCCAAAGATGAAGGCTTTTCTCCCTCGGAAGTAAACTTGATCGGCTTGCCGGTAACCTCCCTAATAGAAAGAGCGCCACCACCACGAGCGTCGCCGTCCATCTTGGCCATGATAACGCCATCAAAATCTACGCGCTCGGCAAATGCTGCGGCGACGTTTACTACGTCTTGACCGGTCATCGCATCTACTACCATCAGTATCTGCTCGGGAGTTACCGCGTCTTTGATAGCGGCAGCCTCACTCATCATCTCCTCATCGATATGCAAGCGTCCGGCGGTGTCGATGATAACCACATCTTTTAGGTTATCTATAGCCTCGCGGATAGACGTTTTTGCGATGTTAACCGGGTTTTTTCCGTCGCCTCGATATACCTTTACGTCTATCTCTTTTCCAAGAGACTCCAACTGGTCAGCAGCTGCCGGGCGGTAAACGTCGCAAGCTACCAGAAGTGGAGCGTGCCCCTGCTTTTTAAGGCGATATGCAAGCTTGGATGCAGCCGTTGTCTTGCCGGAGCCCTGCAGGCCAACCAGCATGATAACGTTAGGAATACGCGAACTTAATTCAAGAGCAGAACCTTCTGTGCCCAACAAATCGGTCAGCTGATCGAGCACGATCTTGACCACATTTTGAGCCGGAGTGAGAGAATCAAGCACCTCACTCACGAGAGCTTTTTCCTTTACGGCAGCGACAAATGACTTAACGACCTTAAAGTTTACATCCGCCTCAAGCAAAGCCAGGCGGATCTCACGCATAGCGGTCTCGATGTCAGCCTCTGTTAAGCGACCTTTTGAGCGAAGCCCGCTAAAAACATCTTGCAGGCGATTGGAAAGACTATCAAACACAATGACTCCTTATATCACGGCTAAAACTCACCGGTTTTACTTCTGCTTTCTTCCTATCAGCGCATTGGCAAAATCCAATGGCTCAAATGGCTTTAAATCTTCGATTGTCTCGCCAACTCCTATGCGCAATATAGGTAGTTTTAATTCGTGAGAAACCGCAACGGCTATGCCGCCTTTGGCAGTTCCGTCCAACTTTGTAACAACAATGCCGTCCAGCTCCAACGCTTTGTTGAACTCTCTGGCTTGCTGAAGTCCGTTTTGCCCGGTTGTGGCATCTAAGACCAGTACAACTTTGACCGGAAGTTCGCGTGGACTTGCGTCGGCATTTTTAAATTGCTCGGCGCGTTTACGCGTAACATTAACAACTTTTTGCAGCTCGCGCATTAGATCTTCTGAGGTATGCAAGCGCCCGGCGGTGTCGATAAGCACGGCGTTGGCACCGCTGCTCTCGGCTTTTTCTACAACTTCAAAAGACACGCTGGCAGGATCGGCTCCGCGCTCTCGTTTTATCACCGGAACCTGAGCTCTTGTCGCCCACACATCCAGCTGCTCTATTGCAGCTGCCCTAAATGTGTCGGCGCTACCCAACATTACGCTGCGACCATTGTCGGTAAGATCCTTGGCCAACTTGCCAACGGTTGTGGTTTTGCCTGATCCGTTGATGCCTACAAACAGCACGCAAACGGGATTAAGCTCGAAGGGATCCGTCTCCACAGACGTAAACATATCGGCGATTGTCTCGCTTAAATAATCATAGACCGCATATCCGTCAGGAAGCGCTAGGCGCTGTGCCGTGTCTTGGAGCTGGTCGATGATGTCTATCGTTGCCGGTCCGCCAAAATCTGCCAGTATCAAAGACTCTTCCAGCGACTCCCAAAAGTCTTCGTCAAGTGCCGGTCCACGGTCGAATATTACATTTAGTTGCTCGGTGAAGCGCTCTCTCGTACGCGAAAGACCTTCACTCAGGCGATCAAGCCAAGACATTAGGCCTCCAAATATATGGTTCTGGGTTTGTTATCCAAAGTACCGGAGTTAGCATTTTGCGAGTCGTTTGTATCTTGGGCGCTTTGGGTGCTTTGGGCACTTTGTGCACGTTGAGAAGCCTCGATTTCGCTTTCGGAGTAACCAACGCGCCTAAGTGCCTGGTCAAGGCGTTGACTTACAAGTTTGGACACTCCGGCCGCCTGCATGGACACGCCATACAAAACGTCAGCTGCCTCCATCGTGCGACGCTGGTGAGTAACTAAAATAAGCTGCGTGGTGCGCCTAATCTTGTCAAAATAATCGATCAGACGTGCCAAGTTGCTGTCATCCNNTCCAAAGCCGCCTCGACCTCATCCAGAATATAGAACGGCACATCGCGTATCTTGTAGACTGCAAACAGCAACGCCAAAGCCGTCAAAGACTTCTCGCCACCACTCATTAAAGACAATTTGGTGATCTTCTTGCCCTTGGGTTGAGCGCTTACTTCGATACCATATTCGCTGGCATCGTCACTTTCGATAAGCAAAAGCTGACCAAAACCACCCGGAAATAAGACAGCAAATATCTCTTGGAAGTTCTTGTTTACCTGCTCAAATGTCTCCAGGAAGAGATTGCGCATCTTCTTATCCAGCGCACGCTCGATCTTTGCCAGCGCTTTTCGAGCCTCTCTTAGATCCTCGATCTGCTCCAGCGTATAATCACGACGGGTTTTCAGAGCTTCATACTCCTCCATCGCCACATGATTGACAGGTCCGATGGTGGTAAGTTTCTTACGCAAGCGATTAGCCTGGTCTTCAGCTGATTGTCTGTCTTCCGGCGATGGTGTTTCCAGAGCAATTTCTAACGGCACACCATTTTCTACCGTTATACGGTTTATGGCGTGTTCAACTTCAGACTCCAGTTTAGCTTTGTCCACCCTAAGCTCTACCAAACGCTCATTAATCTCGGCAAGTTCTGAGCGAGCCTCTTCTACAGCAGCCGTGGCTTCAGCAATCACTGTTTTAAGATTCTTAGATGTAGTCTGCTCAAGCTGAGCTTGATCCCTGAGCTTTTCTGCCCAGATCGCTGCTCCGGCATGCAACTCTTCATAAAGCTTATATAGCGGATCAACACGTTGTCGGATTACATCCAGTGAAACCTCAGTTTGACCGGACACCTCCAACGCTTGATCAAGCTCTTTTATTTCTTTGCGCAAGCTCTCGTGCCTGCTCTTTAGGTATACAGAAGAACTCTTTGCCGTCTCCAGCTCTATTTTTATGGCTGACAGGCGCTCCGCTATCTCGTTTTTGCGCTCATTTGCGCGGATCAACTCGGCTTCTGCATCGCTTACAGCGTCCTCCATACCTTGAGTGTTGGACTCGAACTCGGCAATGCGTGCTACAAAGTCTTCTGCTAACGGCTCGGAGTTTTGACGCTTTATCTCAACATCAGCAAGCTTTCGCTCCACCGACTCACGACGCACCAAAAGCTGCGTCATCGACTCTTCAAGGCGTACAACCTCTTCGCGTATCGACTCACAGTCTCCTTGTATCTTTGCCAAGCGCTGCGATATTTCAAAATCATCTTGTTGAGCAGCCTGAAGGTTTTGCTCAGCGGTAGATGTCTCCAACTCCGCATCTGATAGCAAGGCTGTAGCATTTACCAGCTCTTCGCTCAAAAGATCAAACTTCCTGCGTCTGGCAAGCACGCTATCTACGTCGTTTTCCTGTACACCAAGAGTTACTTTTCCATTTGGCCACACAACTGCGCCCTCTTTGGTCACATAACGCACGCCATCGCTATCAATTAGATGAAACTCTTGTGCTTCGTCTAAAGAATTGACCAGATAAACGTCACCAAGCAAGGCGGTTACTAATTCACGATCTGAACTGATGTAGTCCAGATAATCAAGCAAACGCAACCCTTTGGTGGACATCTTTTGCGGCTTCAATGATTTATCCAGCGGCATCAGCGCAATAGCACCACGCTCCTTGCCGCTGAGTAGTTTTTGCGCAATTTGAGCAGCGGAAGCAGAGTCTTCGACCATCAAACCAAACAGATCGGCACCCAACAAGCGCTCGATCAAGGTCTCGGTCTCCTTGATTGTCATGTTCAAAGGCAGGTCAATGTCGTCTTTAACCTTTAGGGCATCGGCGATCTTGCCGATAATGCCGCCAAACTCATCTTTGTGTGTCTGTATCCAATTGAGCGCCGGTGATGCTGTTTCAAAAGCCCTGTCGATCTCTTCGAGTCCACGCAATTCGCCTTGAATTGTCGTGAGTACCTCTCTGCGCTTGTCCAGCTTCTGCCTGCGGTCATCAAGCAAACGTACGCGCTTATCGATATCAGCTTTTGCAAGCTTCGACTCCGCGTTGGCTTTGTTTTGTTTGGCTTCCAAAGAGTCTAACTTGCTTCTACGCTCTACCAAGATAGATTGCGCACCTTTGTACTCTTCGTTTATCTGCGAAAGATTATCGTTAAGCAGCGACTTTTCTACCTCAAGTGAGCTTAATGAGTCATGCGTTTTTGCCAAGTTTATGCGTGTGCTGTCCAGAGCATTTTGGTGATTTCTCAATGCCGAATTAGCATGGTTAAAGCTCTCCTCAGCCTGATTCTTGTCCTTAAAAGCCTGCTCAGATTCTTTATTCAGATCGGCTAGCTGTTCATATAGACCCTTTAACCTGCCCTGCCCTTGACTGATCTTTTCGGAAACTTCACTGAACTCACTATTAGCAGCCTTTGATCGTGCCCTGGAGTTATAGATCGAAGCACGCAGGTCAGAAAGACGCGAGACCATATTGCGCCCTTTTTCTTCTAACACAAGCATACCGGAATCCAGGCGCTGAAGTATCGACTGACAACGAATGCGCTGCTCGTTGAGGTCGCCGGCAAACAGACCTTTTTCTTCTAACGCCAACTGACGCTTACTAAGCTCAGCCTCTTTTTCGCTCAGCCTAAAATGTACAAGCTCCGCCTCGGCGCCTATCTCGCTTTCTTTGCGATCTAAAAGGCTCCACTCAATTTTTTGCGAGCGCAAATCGTCTACGGCAAGAGAAAGATCAAGAGTTTNNCGTCATTTAAGCTCTTAAACTGCTGAGCACGCGTAGCTTGGCGCTCCAACGGTCGCAGCTGAGACTCGATGATTCGAATAATGTCATTTACACGCTCCAGCGAAGCATCCATCGCCGCAATCTTTCGCGATGCCTTTTCTTTGCGCTTCTTGTGTTTAAGAATGCCGGCCGCTTCTTCGACCAAAGCACGTCTATCACTTGGCTTTGACTCAAGTATTGAAGTCAAAGAATCCTGACNNTTGAGTGCGCACCTTGACCTATGCCGGAGTCAAATAATATGTCGATAATATCCATGCGTCGGCAAGGCGAACCATTGATGAAATATTCGCTTTCGCCATTTCTGAACATACGGCGCATGATAGACACTTGATTGAAATCTATTGGCAAAGTTTGATCGGAATTATCCAGTATCAGTTCTACTTCGGCGACCGAGACTGCCTGCCTTGCCGAAGATCCCGAAAAGATCAACTCTTCCATAGCCTGTACGCGCATATTACTTGGCTTATGCTCGCCTAACACCCAAAGCACTGCCTCGGAAACATTTGACTTACCGGATCCGTTTGGACCTACAATGGCAGAAATGCCCGGTTCAAGATGCATGACCGAGCGATCCGCGAAAGATTTAAAACCTTTTATTGTGAGCGACTTAAGATACAAGGAACCCCTTAGTGCTATTTGTGGAACGTTTACAGAGCATTAAACAATTATGGTGCACGGCCTTATTCCCACTTGTATGTAACAATTTTCCCCCATGATTATATTTTAGTGCAAATATGCCATTTGTTATATGCTTATTTGCGTCTTTTCTTTTTTTCTGCCGCTATCATCTGCTCAAGGGCAGCTGCGGCAGCGGCTGATTCGGCATCTTTTTTGGAGCGACCGGAGCCTGTACCTATTACTTCGCCGTCCATAAGCACGTTGCTGGTAAACACTCTGCTGTGTGGTGGCCCGGATGTATCAATGAGTTCATATGTTGGTGTTATGTGATCTACCTGCAACTTTTCTTGCAATACTGACTTGGGATTCTCGGTCTTTGCCGCCGAATCGTCAATCTCATCAAGATCAAGCGTTCTATATGCCCACTTAAAAGCCTCTTCAAGACCTCCGTCTAAGGCGATAGCGGCCGTCAAAGCTTCGTAGACATTTTCGAGCGCTGAGGCTAACCCCCTTTTACCGGTGCCTCTCTCGGACGAGCCAAAGATTATCACATCTTCCAACCCGAGTCCTTTTGCAACTTTTGAGAGGTTGCCGCCGGACACAAGTGATACTTTGATTCGAGTTAAAGCACCTTCGTTATATTCAGGAAACCTGGTAAACAAAACTTGGGCAATAAAAGAGCCCAGAAGCGAATCGCCCAAAAACTCTAAACGCTCATAAGATTTACCTATTTGGTCAGTCTCCACCATCGATGGGTGTGTTAAGGCCTGTATTAACAGAGTCTTGTTTTTAAACTTGTAATCGCAAATACGTTCTGCTCGCCTGACCATTTTTTCTTGCACAGATTCAGTTGCGTTGGCCTGATTGTTTTTAGTCTTGTTGGTACTACTGTTCATTCTTGCCTCCCCCTTGAGACACATTTTGCGCTATGATGCCGGTTACGTCTTCTCTTACATACTTTGCCGAAGCTGCAATACCGTTTGCAATCGCTTTTGCATTTGATGAGCCGTGTCCAATAATACAACTACCCGACACGCCAAGCAGCGGAGCTCCTCCAACCTCATCAGCGCTGAAGGTCTGCTTTAATTCTTTTAAGCCGGACATGATCATTGCCGCGCCCAACTTTCTACTAAACGAAGCCGAGAGCATGTTTTTGAGTTCGCCAAAAAGCATACCGGCTGCTCCCTCGATAGTCTTTAAGACTACATTACCGGTAAAGCCGTCAGTTACAACTACATCAAACTTACCTTTAAGGATATCATTACCTTCGGCGTTTCCTGCAAACCCGATGAGTTTTTCTTTTAAAAGTATGTAAGCTTCCTGAGCCAACATCGAGCCTTTAGTCTCTTCTTCACCGATATTAAGCAAACCTACGCGCGGATTTTTTACCTTGAGCATTTTTTGCGCATATATACTTGCCATTTGTGCAAACTGCAATAAATACTCCGGCTTAACATCGGCATTGGCTCCAACATCTGTAAGTACCACAGGTGCTACAGGCGACGGCAAGATGCTTGCAATTGCCGGTCTGCTAACTCCTTTGACTCGACCAATGTATAAAGTAGCCGCTGCCATACAGGCTCCTGTTGAGCCGGCTGAGAAAAACCCTTGCGCGCGCCCTTCCTTCACCAACTTGCAACCAACAACTATTGAGGAATCTTTCTTCTCGCGCACAGCATTTGCAGGATGTTCATCCATCGCTATCACTTCGGTGGTAACCACCGCCTCGACCCTGCTTGGATTTTCTTCTGCCGCCGCTTTTACGACGTTTTCCGGACCGGTGATTATTATGTTCAGATTTGGATCTTTAATAATTGCTTGGCTGATACCGGCGAGCACGACATCAGGTGCGTTATCCCCGCCCATCCCATCGACGGCTATTGTAACGATACCACCATTCGTGCCAGTATTTGCTGTGGTGCTTATTTCTGGGTTGTCCATGCTATTCCTAACGATCACGACCCAATGTTTTTATCCGGCAGTACTTGTCGCAAAACAAGACTCATTATTAAACCTCTTAATTCGCAACAAAGGAGCACCTAAAAGGTGCTCCTTTTAAGATACCGCTGATTTAAAGTGTTGTCACTAGTCTGTGACAATTACCTCGCGACCTTTATATGATCCGCAGTTAGGACACACAAAATGCGGAAGCTTAGTTGCGCCACATTGCGGACATACGCTGCGCGCTGCAACTTCTAGTTTGCAGTTTGCGCTACGACGTGCGTGTGTTACTGCTCGTCCGGTTTTTCGCTTAGGGACAGCCATGGTCAAAAATCCTTTCGCTAATTCTCGCTAATCTGCAAGCTGAGCTGCCAAAAGTATTGGTCACCATGCCTGCAAGTTCAATGCTTTTACCAACAGTTTATCGCTGAAACTTTCCTCTACATCTCATTTGATGTTAGTTTTAAAATGCCTAGTAAACTTAATCGTAAAACGCAAACGACAATGTTAACGCAAAAACCGCAGAAAGTGTAGAGTTTTGTCGAGTAAATCTAAGAAATTTGCTGCTTAGCTGTTGCTTGATGATCTTGGATGAGCTTGTGCGTGTGTATTTTTAAGGTGTCCTACCGACAAATGAGTGTATATCTGTGTGGTCGAAAGCGATGCATGCCCAAGCATCTCTTGCACGGATCTTAAGTCTGCACCATTTTCCAGCAGGTCGCTTGCGAAAGAATGGCGCAGGTCATGCGGGGAAAATGATTCATCGAGACCGGAGGTCTGCAATGCTCCCTTAAACATTTTGCGCATACTGTCAGCGCTCATAGCAGCACCTCTACCGGAAAGAAATAAGGCATCGGTGGTGCGTTTTGATTTTTGTGCCAACGTTGGGCGAGCCAAAGTAAGATATTCATGCAAAGTTCGAAGTGCAAGCTTGTGAAGCGGTATCACGCGTTGTTTAGAGCCTTTACCCATAACCACAATTTGCATCTGTGCAAAATCGATCGATCCGACAGTGATAGATGCTATTTCGGAGATACGTGCGCCACTGGCATAGATAAGCTCGATTATCGCTTGATTGCGAAGTCCCGCCGGTGTGGACTTATCACTTACACTTAGTAGCCTATACACATCTTCTGTTACCAGCGTAGACGGCAGCCGTTTTGATATCTTTGGCCCTGATACTGCGCTTAAGGTATCTGCATCGATGACCTTGATCTCTAACAGCCAGGCGTAAAATGTCTTAATGGCTGAGAGGCGCCGATTGATTGTTTTTCTTGAATACTTGCTTTGCTCAAGCTCAGCCAGATATGTGCGAAGCTGCCGATGCGTTAGTGCCTTTAGATCTAATTGCTCTCTATTGAGCCAAGCTAATACATCACTCAGATCACAGTCGTAAGCGCGTATAGTATGCGCCGAAAGATTTCGCTCAGCACTTAGCGAAAGCAAAAAAGAGTCCTTGAGTTTTTGTTCTTCTTCCATTTTATCTATGGTACCAAAAAGGGAACTTCAAAATGAGGTAAAAACGATAGGTGCGTCTGACTTTCTCTAAAAGCGCGGATATGCATAGCCGCACGTTCGCTATAGGCGCTGTATCGTTCCTTTTTCTTCTTCTTTGTTTCTGCAAGTGGCTTGATGATGCCATAGTTAACATGCATGGGCTGATAGTCAAGCACGGTCGGATCGCTGGCATATGCAAAAAGTGAGCCAATCAGGGTTTCTCTTGGTAAAATCACCGGTGAGCCACCATCTGTACCTATCAGCTTTTTGTAAGTATTAAGTGCTGCAAGAAGCCCACTTGCCATTGCCTCAACATAACCTTCTGTTCCGGTAATCTGCCCGGCAAAATGTATGTTTGGATGGCTTTTTAAAGCAAAGCCTTTATCAAGAACCTTTGGCGAGTTAATGAATGTATTGCGATGCATCACACCAAAGCGAGAAAATGTTGCCTCTTCCAATCCGGGAATCAGCTTAAATATACGTTGCTGCTCGCTGAATGTAAGATTGGTTTGAAAACCTACTAGGTTGTATGCGCTCTTAGCATTGTTTTCTGCTCTAAGCTGAACTACTGCCCATGGTCTTTGACCGGTCTTTGGGTCTATTAGCCCCACCGGTTTTAACGCTCCATGTCTAAGGGTGTCTAAACCTTTGCGCGCCACTTCCTCTACCGGCTGACAAGCCTGGAATAGTTCTTTGGTTTCAAACTCTTTTGAGATAGTCTTTTTGCCGGAAACCAGCTCCTGCATAAGCAGCTCATATTGCTCACGATCAAGCGCTGCATTTAGATAATCCGATCCGCTCTTATCGTAGCGCGACTGTGAAAACAACTTATCAAAATTTAAAGAATCGGTTTCAACGATAGGCGCAGCAGCATCGTAAAAAGCCAAGCTGTCTTGTCCAATCAGCTCAACAAGCTGCTGCTCAAGACCGCTTGAAGTTAAAGGTCCTGTAGCTATGATGCAAGGTGTATTGCTGTTTATTAAAGCCTGAAGATCCAAAAACTCTTGCGTAGTAACAGAAATGTTTGGGTGTTCGTTTAGCGAAGTGGTTACAAGTTCGCTAAACGCATCACGATCTACTGCCAACGCTCCGCCTGCCGCAACACGAGTTTTTATCGCACAATCCAAAAGCTTAGATCCAAGCACCGAAAGCTCATACTTAAGTGCCCCGGAAGCTGAGTTTATATCTAGACTCTTTAATGAATTTGAGCAGACTAACTCGGCCATCTGCCCGGTTTTATGTACAACGGTTTGTCGGATTGGTCGCATCTCTATAAGTTGAACCTGTACTCCACGCTCAGCAAGTTGCCATGCTGCTTCTGAACCGGCCAACCCTGCCCCCACTATTATTACTTGTTTGTCCATTGTCATAAAATCCATTCAATCCTTGCACTGACTTTTCTTGCCACATCATCACATATTGAGAGAATATCGGCCGTCGCGCAACTTAATTATCAATCCGGTCAATTCCATCGAGGTCAAGCAGCGAATCACCTCAGTAATATTGCTGCCACATAAACCCAAAAGATCTTCGGCACTCTTTGGCTCCTGCGTTAATGCATCCAGAGCTTTTTGCTGTTTTGCGTTTTCGGCAAGTTTTACGTTTGTCGTATCTTTTTTCAGGTGCATGAGAATATCTTGAGATAATAGGCTTTCGTCGATTCCGTTGCCAAATACTTGATTTAAAGCATCAATAAAGCTGGTGTCGTCAATTATGGGAACTGCTCCTTGAGAAATCAACTGGTTTGCTCCTCTTGATTCCTTGGCAAAAATTGATCCCGGTATAGCCAAAACCTCTTTTCCCTGTGCAAGCGTTGCATCCGCCGTAGAAAAGGTTCCGCTAGGCAGCCCTGCCTCCACTATAAGAGTCGCTCTTGCCAGCCCCGCAATAATACGATTACGTTTCTTAAAGCTCCATTTTGTAGGTGGAGATCGCCAGGGAGCCTCGGAAACTATGGCACCTCCTTCTGCAACCACTTGGTCAAATAGCTTATTTGCTCCGCTTGGGTATACAACATCCGCGCCACAACCAAGCACCACAACTGTTTTAGCTCCCACGTTAAGCGCTCCGCTATGTGCCGCCTGGTCACAACCGATAGCACCTCCGGAAACTACGACCAAACCTCGCAGAGCAGCCAAGCGTGCAAATCTTGAGGCACAGTTAAGTCCGTATGGAGTGGCTTTTCGCGCTCCGACAATCGCAAGCGATGCTTGCTGCAAGCAATCTATTGAACCCATAACAAAAAGACGTTTTGGCGGAGACTCCATATTAAGCAAGATTTGGGGATACTCAGAGCTCGAGATACTTATCTCCGATCTAAAAGCAGATGCTGCGTTTGTTAAGTTCAATTACGCACCTCTTCGAGATCTTTTTTTCTAAAACTAACAGCTTCAAGCAGATGATCTTTATTTACCTTCTCGCTTTCTTCCATGTCGGCAATAGTTCTGGAAACAGACAACGTGCACATAATGCCTCGTCCGCTAAGCTGATAACGTTCGGCCATGATCTCTAGAAATGATCTTTCTTTGGCACCAAGTTTGCATGCAGCCAGTAATGCTGCACCTTTGTTTATACCGTTTGTGTTTACTCCTAAATCTGATTGGTTCTTGACATCCGACAAAGATGTGCTTGATTCTAAATTGCGTCTGGGTGTGATACTTGTCTTTGAGCCGTCTTTTGCTCTTCGCCAAGCTGCAAAAGCTTGAGCTTTGAGCACTCCCTCATGCAGTTGCGCTGATGAAGTTCCTTTGCCGGTGTCCAATACGTTTCCGGGATCGGAGCGCCAAACATCCACAATGATCTCAATGCGATCCATCAAAGGACCGCCGATGCGTCCCTGATAACGTGCAATCTGCGTAGGCGTGCAACTGCAGGAGCGCTTGGGATCGTTATAATAGCCACAGGGGCACGGGTTTGATGCGGCAACTAACATGAAGTTTGCCGGAAAAGTCACGGTTCCATGCGCACGTGCCAAAGACACCGATCTTTGCTCTAAAGGTTGTCTGAGTAACTGCAAAACTGCCGGGGCAAACTCCGGTAGTTCATCTAAGAACAATACACCGTTATGTGCAAAACTTACCTCACCCGGTTGTATTGGATTTCCGCCACCCACTATTCCTGCTCGAGAAGCTCCATGATGTGGCGCTCTGAACGGACGCTTTCCTTCAAGGATATCATCAAACGGCAACCCCGCTACAGAATGTATCAGTGCGCTTTCTACACGTTCATCTTCTGACAGATGTGGAAGTATTGTGGGCAAACGTGATGCCATCATGCTTTTTCCCGATCCGGGTGGACCGATCATCAAAAGATTATGCGAACCGGCCGCCGCGATCTGTAATGCTCGTTTTGGCAGATCGCTTGCAGCGATGTCTGAGAAATCCAAATGTTCAAATGAGGGTATTTGCTCTCCTTGAGCAGGTGGAATAAAGTCTCCTGATCTAAGTTGTGCAAGATGTTCCAGGCAAATGTGTTCTTGGCATTGATTGCTGTATGCGCCGGACATTGCAGGACCTGTCATCAATCCCCAATTATTTTGATGCGCTACCCTCTCATAAGCCAGCTGCCCGGGTACAGCCTTAACACTGCCATCAAGCGAAAGCTCACCGACACAAAGTCGATTTTTAACATGCTCTGCATTTATCTGTCCGGTCGCTACGAGGTAAGCAAGTGCAATAGGTAGGTCAAAGCCTGATCCACTTTTGCGCAGTGATGCAGGTGCTAGATTAACTACCACAAAACGGTTACGCATTTCAAACTTAGCAGCTTTCAAGGCTTGCCGAACCCTCTGCTTGGCTTCTTGAACGGCAGTGTCGGGCATGCCTACAATATGGATACCCGGAAGCCCGGATCCCACACTAACCTCTGCCATCACAGGTGTCGCATCCACACCGGATATGGTCGCGGTGGCGACAAAGCCTACTTTATTGCCTGATATAGCCACAATGACCCACCGCTTTAGGTTTTACGCCTTTAAGTACGCCGTTTATCAGCAAAACAACATTGATTGTTTTTGATGTCAAATGCATGTTCTACTCGCAAACGCCAAAGGCATCTTTATGGTGTTTCAAAAATATCTGCCCTTTTTCAGAAATCATTAAAGCTAATACATCAAAGCGGATACGAGCAGAGGGGAGGTCATGGCTAAATAAATATTCCATGGCGATCTGCTCGTATCTACGCCTTTTCTTATGGCCGACAGCTTCCTCGGGAAATCCGGCGGCTACGGATGATCTGGTCTTGACCTCAATAAAAACTAAGTCTTCACCATCACGAGCGATAACGTCTGCCTCACCGGCTTGACAATGCCAATTTCGCTCGACGATCTCAGCCCCTTCGTTAGCCAAATAAATGCAGGCAACATCTTCGCCTCTTTTACCCAGGGTTTTCCTCTTTTTTGTCATTTAAGCTCCTTACACCAGCTTTGCGATCAAATAATAATGTGACAAAGTGTAGGTCGAGGGTTTAACTCAAAAGATTGCCACGCTCGATCACATGAATTTGCTTATCTGACGCGACGTCGACCATGTAGCTAGTTTGAAGGTGCAATTTGTTAAAACACTGTGTCGTAAAATGCTTAGGGACAGCATAAAAACTGAACAAGAACTGAATACAATTTAGTTCTAGCAGCTAATTATTAATGAGATTTTGATAGTGTAAGAATTCGAATGTTTTGATCTATGTTAAAACAAGCTTTGTTGTAGAAAGTTTCCACAAAAACTGCGGCGATGAATGGGCGACAGTCCCTTTTCCTTGATTGCAGATATGTGCGCCGCTGATGCATAACCTTTGTTTGCAGAAAACCCATAACCCGGATGCTGCTCGTCAGCCTCATCCATCAACTTATCTCTGGTCACTTTGGCTATGATAGACGCTGCTGCAATACATGCAACAGAGCTGTCTCCTTTAACTATGCATTGCTCTTTGTCGTGTATGTGCATAGGGTTTCCGTCTATCAAAACAAGATCGGCTGCAACGCCGCAATTCTCACAAGCCTTAATGGCTTCAAGCATCGCATCTCGAAGCGACTTTGCCATACCAATACTGTCAATAACATCCGGCTGAATATGGCTGATGCCAATAGCCAAGGCTTGTTTGCGGATATCTACAGCAACTTGTTCGCGCTTTGCGGCTGTTAACTTCTTGGAGTCGTTTAGCCCCATCACCATCGGCTCAAGAGGCAATGCTACAGCTGCAACAGTTAAGGGGCCGGCAACAGAACCACGCCCCACCTCATCAACACCTATAACACAAGCAGCAGCGCCTGCTTGGCGCTGCTGCCCATAAAGCATATAAATACGCATCTCTTCTTGTTCCGGAGTTTTTCTAGGCACTCATCTTGCCTTTCAAATCAGTTCTTGCCTTCGGACACGCACCAAAGTGCACTTACCTCATGCAAGTCTTACTTTTAAGGCAATCCGGGTACTTGGAGAAACTACGGTTATCACTAAAAACCTTTTTCACGAATACGTGCGGCTTTACCAATCTTGTTGCGCAGGTAGTAAAGCTTGGCACGACGCACTGCACCATGACGCATAACTTCTACGCGATCGATCTTTGGTGAGTGTACCGGGAAAGTTCTCTCTACGCCGATGCCTGACGAGATCTTACGAACTGTAAATGTCTCGCGGTTGCTGGCACCATGACGGCGGATAATATCACCCTGAAATACCTGGATGCGCTCCTTGTTTCCCTCGATGATGCGGTAGTGTACTTTTACGTGATCGCCTACACCAAAGTTTCCGCGATCTTCTTTTATCTGTTGCTGCTCAAGCGCACGGATAATATCCATGGTAGTGTTCCTCTTCTGAACTGGGGTTACGGTATGTATGTAATAACGCCAAAAGACGCAAAGAAGAAGTATATCAAATTTGCCGCTCAGTGCAACTACTGATTTTTTGCGCGATGCTCACGCGCTTAACTCATCGTCTGCGCACACTCTCCATAGATCCGGCTATCATTTATTTTGCATTAATTAAGCAATTTACATAACTGTGGAGATTTTTTTGTATAATATTTTGGCTCTACTGTGATTAATGAACAGACTGTCCGAAAACTACGTGTCTGACCCGAGTTGTCATTCCCGTGCAGGCGGCAGTTCATAACATGCGGCAAACACTATACTGAATAAATAGATTCCCGCCTGCGCGGTAATGACAGGGAGAGTGCGTGGATGACAGAGGCGGCGGAGATGACAGGGTGAGACTTTTTGGACACCGTGAGGAGAGTGCATAACTTGAAAAGAGCTGTCAGGTGGATATTTCTTGCATTGCTTGTTATCGAGTTGATTCTTCTGTTTTCCGGTCTTATCCCTGCTCACATAGCCGCCATTATGATTATTNNTTATTGTCACCGAATCTACTGCCCTTATTCTTGGGCTATCGATAATTGTTCCCACCGGTATTAATGTTGCAAAACGTGTGCGAGCACATAAGATTCCCATAAGTATTGCCATTCAGCAGGAGTTTAAAGAGATAGTGCCAAAACCCCTTATGTCATTGTTTCGCGCTGAGGTTGGAATGTATGCGGCTTTAGTTCGTGGGATAACCAGAAAACATGACGTACCAAAAAACTCAGCAGAGATCACCTACGGTAAAAACTTTAGAACCATGGCGATATTTATACTGTGTCTAACCCCTATCGAGATCGCTGCTATCGAGTTGATGTTTTTCTTTTTAGCTTGGCCGCTTTGGCTTCATATAATAGTA
>DBCW01000041.1:0-6102 GCA_002293265.1 Eggerthellales bacterium UBA948 | reverse complement strand
CGTTGTATATCCGCACTTTATAAACCCAAATGAGCTGCAAATTAAATATATGTTTTACCACACGATTTTTGTGGAGACGCAAATGATCGAAAGTGTGAGTGCAAAAAAACGCGAGTGCAAAATAAACAAAACTATTGAGACTGACCCGGGAGTACCCGGTAACCTGATTGCACTTAATGTCTGGAAAGAGACTAACGTGGTCGTTAGGTTTAAACACCCCTACTGCCCGATTATAAATGGCGAACCCACAGAACATGAGTGCATAGAGCTTGCCTTTAACGTCAATGAACCCGACAAGGCCGTATGCGCAATTCAAGATGTAATCAGTACTTTATGAGATAGCAGCCTCGCGCATTGCACTTCGGGGGGCCATTACTTCCAGTCCTTGCTCTTTTGCCCAAAACTCTATCGTTAGCGCCGCTTGCTCAATGAGCATATCCAGACCATCTAGGGCTATGGCTCCAACTTGGCGAGCGGCTTTTAGCAATGCAGTCTCGCCGTGTCCGTACACAACATCAAGTACTGCAAGACCGGAGTGTAAAGCGCTGATTGGAACTACCGGAGTGTCTTCATGTTTCATGCCTACAGTGGTGGCATCAATGAGATAGTTGGCAGAGGCCAAAACTTCTTTTGCTCTGCTGTAATCGAGTACAGTAATAATGGTTTTCGTTGAATCACTTGATGTGGGCGCGGGAGAAACTTCGGATTCTTCAGCCGAGTCTTGAGCATGTCTGACAATTACATTTCCCGGAGCTGTTGCTTTTGAAACGATGTCTTTAACCTGGTTATTGCAGATCTGAACGCTGCGACTCAATATGTTAATCTGAGCCACTTCTTCCTCAAGCAAAGATACTACTGATGACATACCCACGGCTCCGGTGCCGCATAATACAACCGATGATCCTTTAAGTGAGCGCGCACCGACATGCTTTAAAGAGCCTACCAATCCCCTACCGTCAGTATTATCTGCAAGCAACTTAACTCCGCCTTGCTCATCAGACTTTAGAGTTAAAATGTTTGCGTTGCCGGAGATCTCGGCATAATGTGAAAACTCAACAGCTGCCTGATAAGCTGCAATCTTATATGGAGTTGTAATGTTAAAGCCAATAAAAGGCTCTGAAGCGCTTTTTGCAGCCTCCAAAACCTCGGAAAAGGCATCCAAATTAGGGCACGAATAGAGATCGTACTGCCAATCCAATCCAAGCTCGCGATATGCTCGATTATGAATAATGGGAGACAGAGAGTGATCAATAGGATAACCAAGTAAACCGGCTTTTAGCATGAAAGAAATCCTCACTTTCGTGGTTTCACGTCTTTAAGCAGCCATCCCTCAAGCTTACGGAACAAAAGCGTATACCAGAGATCTTTCACTGCTAAAGGACGTACCAGTATTGCATACGCTCCAAAGAGATGAGCCCCACACACATCAGTGACTATCTGATCCCCAACCACTACAACTTTTTCGCCACGTATTATACCAGCTTTTTTTGCGCCTCGTATAAATGCAAACGGCATTGGTTTCATCGCTTTGTAAACTATGGGGATTCCCAGTTCAGCAGCGTATTTAAAGACAGTTTTGTGCCAGTTATTAGATACCAGACAAAGCTTAAGTCCTTGCTTTTTAAGCTTTGAAATCCACGCGATCACCTCAGGACTCAATACCTTAGTTTCCCTTGAAACCAAGGTATTATCTACATCCAAAAGCACTACCCTAAAGCCCCGGTCATATAACTCGCGGGGCTCAATGACTAAAACTGAACTCAGATAATCATCAGGAGTCAGAAATGGCATGGTAGTGTTTCAGCTAACATCAGCACAGCCCTAACCAAATATCTCGTTATATTTGGCGGTTGCAGCGGCAAACTCTTCATCGGTAGCACAAAACGTGTGCGTTCCTTCTGTTGATGTTAGAACGTAATACAAGAAGTCGGACTCGGCCGGATTTACGGCGGCTTTTATTGACGCAATCTGCGGAGAACAAATCGGTCCGGGAGGTAAGCCATCATGAATATACGTGTTGTAAGGACTTTCAACCTCAAGATCTACATAAAGCAGCGGGTTTACCCCATAATCACGCGCATCGGGACCAAGCACGTAAACTACTGTTGCACATATCTGCAGCTTCATATTGTTTTTCAAGCGATTGTAGATGACCGAGGAGACCTTGTCGCGCTCGCTAGCTGTATACGTTTCTTTCTCAACCATTGAGGCTATGGTTATCACATCATAAATATTAAGATTGTGGCTTTCTGCGTGGCTCATATCCAGACCGGCAATTTCAATCACAAATTGATCCAGCAATACCCCTACAACATAGGCAGCGTTGGAACCTTCCGGGATCGTATAAGTCTTTGGATACAAAAACCCTTCCAGCGAGTTATTGTAAACATTTTGCAAGAACCAATACTTTTGTGTGTCTTTGTTGTAATACTTGTCGGCTGATTTGGCTTCGTTTATGAACTCATCGCGAGGAATGCCGCAAACAGTTTCGACTCTTGCTGCTGTTTGTTCCAATGTGAAGCCTTCAGGAACAGTGAGGATGTTTCCGGTGACTATCGGACCGCTTATCAGCATGTTCATTGCGTCCGTATCAGACATACCGGTGGTCATCTGGTATTTTCCCGGTTTAAGCATGCTTTCGGCACCACGATCCTTAACAGCCTTAATAAAGCTGCTATCCGTTCTGATCACACCGGCATCTTTTAGCACTTTAGCAATACTTGTTGTGCTCGCTCCTTCCGGGATGAAAACTTCGGTCTCAACACCCGCAGTTATTCCACCCGCATTAGAAGCGTTGCTCGTAATAAAGCTGTAGGCTATGAACACCAAAAGTGCCACTACAACGACAGCTAATCCACCCAGCAGAACCATAAATAGCGGGCTTCGGGCGTTTTTCTTTTGCACGTCTTCAACCGCATAACCACGATATCCGCCGTTAGTTGACTCCTGCTCTTGGGAGTTGCTGTTAAACAGCTTTATGCCTCGATCACTTTGGCGTTTATGGTTTGCGTACCTTGACCCGGAGCGTTTAAACGCTTTGTGATTATCAAGTCCTTGGTATGCAACAAACTCATCAGATTCTTTGGACTTATCCGCCTTATCAGCACCACCATTATTTCTGGATCGTCTTGATGTTCGTACCTCCTCAGCGCTGCGTCCGGTGCTCTTGGTCTCATCCAAAGATGATGTCTCGCGCGCTGACATACGCCTGCCACGTCTGGTGGACTGTGACTGCTCTTGATCTGAGGTCTGATCTTGAGTATGTTGGCTGTCTTCTGTCAATGTTTTAAACCGGCTTCCTTGGCGAGTGGATCTTTTGCTGTCGGACAACGATTTATCATTTTCCTTCGCGGAGCCTTCTTCCGCTGAAGTTCGTCTCGTAAACTTTTCTGGCATTGTAGCGATTCCCATTCATGAGTAGTAAGTGCAATGAACCCGAGAACTGCCGATATTATTCAGCTAAAGTATCAAGGTATGTTTGTAGAAAGATCGACGCTGCAATCATGTCTATTTTACCTCGCATCTCCTTTTCAGTACAGCCTCGCTCTTTGAGGATGCGTTTTGCTTGCGTGCTGGAAAGCCGTTCATCTTGGTATTTAACTTGCAGACCTTGGGTTATGGAGATCTGCTCAGCCAGAGTTTTTACCCTTTGTGCTTGCCGGTTTTCCTCACCGTCAAGTGATATCGGCAACCCCACCAGCAGTAGATCTACCTCATAGTCTTCAAGCACTCGCTTAAACGATGTTGCACCTGAGACTACTTCATCAATTGGCAAAACCTTCAAAGGCATGCTTATTTTGCGTGCAGCATCACTTACTGCGATGCCGCAACGTTTTTCACCGATATCTAGAGCTAAAACTGACATGGATCGTCCAAATACTCATCATTCGCTGCTATGGATTCCCGCCTTCGCGGGAATGACAGAGTGGTGCGGGCAATACATTGGGTTGCGGGCAATACATTGGGTTGCGGGCGGATCAATCGGTTTATAGTTGTGAAAGCAATAGCTAATCTTTCTTGGTCTCAATGAGCAACTCGCGTGCCATATCAAGAGCTTTATCTATACCCTCTACGTCTTTGCCGCCGGCTTGAGCCATTTGCGCTTTGCCGCCTCCGCCGCCTTTGATTGCAGGCGAAATGTGCTTAATTATTGCAGCGGCATCAAAACCTGCCTCAACAGCCTCTTTGTTTCCGGCAGCTACTAAAGCCGGTGTGCCTGCCGATGTTTTTGCGCCAAGCACGATGCCAACACCTTTGCCATCTGTTCCCAAGCGGTTACGGAGACTGTCCATTGCGGCGCGTAGTCCTTCGATATCTGAGCCGTCAATTCTAGCCACAACAAGAGCATAACCGTTATCAATCACCTGAGTAGCCAAAGCATCTATCTGGTCAGCGGCTCCCGAAGCTTGCTGACGCTTTAAAGCCGCATTGAGCTCGGCAACGCGGTTTTGCAGAGCCTCTATCTTTTCGTGCACCTCAAATATCGGTGTTTTTAGCAGACCTGCTGCAGTGCGCAATTCACTTTCGATGTGATTCACATGCTGCAATGCGTCAAAACTGGTGAGCGCCTCTATGCGTCGCATACTGGCGCCTACCGAAGACTCACTGATTATCTTGATGAACCCAATCTCCGCTGTATGTTTAACGTGAGTGCCACCGCAAAGTTCGCGCGACGTAGAGCCTATCTCAAGCACACGCACATTATCACCATACTTTTCGCCAAAAAGAGCCGTGACACCACTTTCTCTTGCCGATTCAAGCGATGTCTCAAATGCATGCGTGTCAATATCTTCCATGATGGCCTTATTTACAATAGCCTCGATCTTGCTCAATTGGTCTGTGGTGACTGCTTCAAAGTGCGTAAAGTCGAAGCGCAAGCGATCTGCTGCCACCAAAGAACCTGCTTGCTTTACATGATCGCCCAATACATCGCGAAGCGCTTGATGTAGTAGGTGCGTTGCCGTGTGGTTTCTCTCGATGCGTTCGCGGTATAGCCTATCGATGCTGGCATGCACTTTGTCACCAACATTAAGTGTGCCCTGCGCTTCACCAACATGCGCTGTTACTACCGACTCAAATATTTTTGTGTCTGAGACCTTAAATACTGCACCGGCGGTGCTGATCAGACCGATATCACCAACTTGACCACCCTTTTCACCATAAAATGGCGTTTTGTCGAGGACAATCTGGGCTTTTTGACCGCTTGATATGCTTTCAACTTGGCAGAACTGACTAAGCGATTTGTCCGGTTTTTCCTGTGTGCTTGCAGCTTCAGAGTCTGTTGCCTCTACGACTATAGCTGCAATCGTTGCCTCAAGTTCATCGGCTACATAACCCATGAACTCTGTGGCACCATTTGCTGCAAGTACCTCACCAAATACTGAACCGACAGAACCCCAAGCATCATCGTTTGCATTGTCGCGACCACGTTGGCGCTGCTCATTCATGTACGCCTCAAAGCCTTCACGGTCAACTCCAACTCCCAGCTCTGCGGCAATCTCGATAGTCAAATCGATGGGAAAACCGTACGTGTCGTGTAGTTCAAACGCGTCTTTTCCGGACAATACTCGCTCATCGCCGGTAAGCTGCGCCAGATGGGCATCCAGATAGTTTTGACCCAAGCGAAGAGTCTGGTTAAAGCGCTCTTCCTCGGCATTTACGTAATGCTCGATGGTTGAGCGGTTATCGCGCAATTCCGGGTAAACCAATCCCATCTCTTCTATGATACGAGAAACGTAATTACGCAAAAATGGTGCCTCTATACCAAGCAGCAGACCGTGGCGCACCGCTCTTCGCAGCAGACGACGAAGCACAAACCCNNAAACCGTGACGTACCGCCCTGCGAAGCAAACGGCGAAGCACGAAGCCTCGTCCCTCATTTTTGGGTAAGATGCCGTCAGCTATCATAAAGGTGACTGCACGCGCATGATCGGCGCAGATACGTAAGCTCAAGTCAGACTTTTCGTCTGCTCCATACGTTATACCGGAAAGCTCTTCGCCAACAGCAATCAGTCCGCGCAAGATATCGGTCTCATAGTTTGATTTTACGTTTTGAAGAATTGCGGCTGTGCGCTCCAAACCCATGCCGGTATCGATGTTTTT
>DBCW01000127.1:4983-5198 GCA_002293265.1 Eggerthellales bacterium UBA948 | reverse complement strand
ACGCCCATGCCAAAAGCAAAGCCACTGTACTCTTCGGGGTCTATGTCAACAAAGCCGTAAACGTTTGGATCTACAATTCCACAGCCAAGTATCTCTAACCATCCGGTGCCACCACAAGAACGACAGCCGGCTCCTCCGCAAATACCGCAAGCTACATCGATCTCTGCCGAAGGCTCGGTAAAGGGAAAGAAATGCGGACGAAAACGGGTCTTTCG
>DBCW01000127.1:0-4940 GCA_002293265.1 Eggerthellales bacterium UBA948 | reverse complement strand
CTCTATCTGCGAAAACTGGGGCAAGTGTGTAGGATCAGCAGTATCGCGGCGATAAACCCTGCCTGGCGAGAGTACATACAAAGGCAGATCGCGATCCTGCATGGCGTGTACTTGCGCCGTGCTGGTCTGCGGACGCAGCAATACTTCGCTCTCGCCTTGGATCACTTGTTCATCCCCTGACCTATCCACCACATAAAATGTATCTTTTGGACTCCTGGAAGGATGATCCTCCGGCGCATTTAAGGCCGTAAAGTTGATAAAAGTTGTTTCAACTTCTCGCCCATCGATAACTTGGTATCCAAGACCTCTGAATATATCCACAACCTCGGCAGTGACTTTTGAGATCAGATGCTGGGAGCCTATAGGACGCATTCGTCCCGGCAATGTTATGTCTAAAACTTCAGCATTGAGACGAGCTTCCAACTCAATAGCCGACAACGCGTCTTTGCGATCTGCCAAAGCAGATTCAACCTCGTCACGAACAAGGTTTAAGGCCTTACCAACAGCCCCACGCTCCTCTGCCGGTATCTGCCCCATACCGCGAAGCAACACTGTCAGCGTTCCTTTTTTACCCAAAACATCTATGCGCACCTGCTCAAGATCTGCCGTGCTTGCAGCCGCGCTAATTTTTGCAAGCGCATTAACGCGCTCGGTTTCAATAGTATCTAGGATCGACATCTTCTACCTTTAACTTTCCGTCGCTAGTTTTTTGAAGTAAACAGTATAGCCTTCTCCCTGCGCTCCGAGGAGCTTATCGCTAAACTCAAGCGATAACTCATCGCCATTTAAGACTAATTCCAGCGAATTGCCAATGCTGTCTTTTATTAAAAACGTGTCGTCCGTTTTGGTATAAGACACAGTATTGGCGTTTCCACTCAGCGCCAAGTGCAGATTTTCCAAATCGATAATATCCACAAAATTTTTGGCTACCCCACCACTGTCTTTGTAGAGTATCTCCAGATCATCTTTATCGAGGGTTTGATCTGCTGTGACCATTTTAAACAAACCATATTTGCCTACATAATCCGGCATACCTGGTCTTGGCTGAAGTGCAGGATCCGGCTCGGTTGACTCGCTTGATTCATCAGATGAATAATTCGGGTCGGTTAATGGCAGTACAGAGTTGCTGGTGCTCACATTACTGCCGCCACTGTTGCCACCACAGCTTGCCAAGGCAAGTGACAATATGACTATGATCACTACCGCAAAAAGACCTTTAAAGCTCCTTCTTCTCATTATGCTCCCTTAGTGGATTAAGAACTTCTGTGAAATATACAGGCTAACAATTTTAACACTGTATGGCTACAATCTAAGATACTTAAAAGTTGTGGGCTAACTGTCATTGTTGCAAAAGGATGGAAATTTGAAAACTCCAAATAAGATTAAAGGAGCAGCATCAATAGCTACCCTTGTAGTCTTGCTGATCTTAGTATATTTTGTCGTAAGTTCGCCTGACACCAATCAAGGTGAAACCAATACGCAAACAGATATATCGAGCACTTCAAGCACTTCAGACACTTCCGGCACAACAAGCACTCCAAGCACAGCAAATGACAACGACAACATCCTCGCTAATCTCTACAACAAAAAGCAAAGCGATGTTCAAGTTTCAGGCAGTGGCACGGTTACCAGGCTGCTTGAAGACGATGATAGCGGCGATCGCCACCAAAGGTTCATCCTAAAATTAGATAGCGGGCAAACTTTATTAATCGCACACAACATTGATATTGCCCCACGCCTTTACAACCTTAGTGTTGGCGATAAGGTCGAGTTCTACGGTGAATACTATTACAGCGAGCAAGGTGGCGGCATACACTGGACTCACCATGACCCCGATGGTATCCATGCAGACGGCTGGTTAAAGTGGAACGGCACTACTTACGCTTAAAAAAGCGCTGATATGATTAAATCGATGCTTCCTTAATGAGCCTCTGCCCAATTATTACCACAACTCACATCCACAAGCAAAGGTACTTTAAGTTGAGCTACACCCTCCATGATCTCTTTGACCATTGCCACAAGGCGCTCTTTTTCACTCAAAGCACAATTGAAGTCTAACTCGTCGTGTATCTGAAGTATCATCTGCGAAGCAAACCCCTCTGATGCAAGCCTGCGTTGTATCTCTATCATAGCCAGTTTAATGATGTCAGCAGCACTTCCTTGCATAGGGTGGTTCATAGCCGTGCGTTCACCAAAAGACCTTGTGTTTGGATTGGATGATTTTAGCTCGTGAATATGACGCTTTCGCCCATACATGGTAGCTACCCAACCCTGATCGCGCGCTTGCTCGATTGTCTCATCTAAATACCTTCGCACCTGCGGATAAGCTTTGTAGTAACGCGTTATCATCTCACCGGCCTCGGCAAAACTCACACCCAAAGACTGCGATAATCCATAAGCCTGTTGTCCATAAACAATACCAAAGTTCACCGCTTTGGCTCGCGAGCGCAGCTGTGGCGTTACCTCCTCAAAAGCTACACCAAAGACTCGCGCTGCCGTTGATGCATGAAAATCCTCGCCACCTAAAAATGCCTCTATGAGACCTTCGTCACCGGAAAGGTGAGCAAGCAATCTTAGTTCGATCTGAGAATAATCTGCCGATACAAAGGTGGCTTCCTGTTCATCAAAGCATTGTGGGTCAGGAATAAATGCTTTGCGAATCTCACGACCAAGGTCGGTTCGCACAGGAATGTTTTGCAGATTAGGATCACTGGATGACAGTCTTCCGGTTGTAGTAACTGCTTGGTTAAATGATGTGTGTATGTGACCGTCCGCTTTTGAGATCAACAAAGGCAACGCATCAAGATAGGTAGACTTAAGCTTTGCCAACTCTCGGTATTCCAGCATGATCTTTGGCAATGGATGCATCTTTTCTAATTCTTGCAAGACTGAAGCATCCGTAGAATAACCGGTGCGCGTCTTTTTGATCGTTGGCAATTTAAGTTTCTCAAAAAGTATTACCCCCAGCTGCTTAGGAGAATCAAGATTAAACTCCTCACCCGCCTCTGTAAGAGCTTTTTGTTTAAGATCACTGATGGTCAGTTGCATGCTGTCGCTCAGTGTTTTGAGAGCTTCAGTGTAAATGTTCACGCCGCAGTGCTCCATTTGCAGCAAAACTAATACCAATGGCATCTCAATATCTGTAAAACACGACATGGTGTCATCGGCAATAAGCCCCTCGCTTAGCATTGAGTGCAAAGCCAGCGCCGCCGTTGCATGTATTGCTGATATCGGCAACATGTCATTTGCTTCAGGTAAGACACCGGCTAAGTATCTCTCGCAAAGCGATCCTATACCGCTGGCGTTAACGGATGAGTCTAGCAGGTAAGCTGCAAGCGAAAGATCAAATAGCTTGTCGGAGTCTAGAGTTGAGATATCAATTTGAGTCGAGGTGGAATCGGTGCGCGGGACCAACTCTTGCAACAATAATTTGATATCAAATGCGACAAGTGTTGCACTTTCAAGGATTGCCGGTAAGACATCACTTATTTGAGCTTCATCAAATTGATAACATGCAACCTCTGTTGCCACATACAAGGTCTTTTGACTATCAAATAACGATGCATTAGTCGCCAAATCCAAAACAGCAGAAACTGTGGAGTGCTCCTGAAGCGCTTCTCTTAAAGCCCCCGGCGCGTTGTCTCCGCTTATTGGAGTAGTAAACTCTAGGTTCATATCGACCATGTCCGAGGCAAAAGCCGCTGCGCTTACACCTCCCGACTCTGTTTTTGAGGATGCTTGTCCGACTTTGCCAAAAATGTCGGCTTTGCCTGCCTGCGCACTTCCACCAACACCTGCACCATCTGCTGCACCGGCATCGCCTTCACCGATAAGCGCAAGCACCTTTCGCAATTGCGACATCATAGCTAATTGCTTAAAAGCCTCAGTAACACTGTGGGAATCAAAGCTCGGAAAGCTAATGGTCTCCAAATCGCAGTCAAGCGGAACGCTACGCCTGATGGTCGCCACATCTTTACTGGCTATGGCTTGGTCTTTATTTGAGCGCATATTCTCACCAAGCTTGCCCTTTATCTCGTCAGCATGCGCCAGTACGTCCTCTAAAGTTTCGTATTGCTGTAAAAGTTTGGTTGCCGTCTTTGGTCCTACACCGGGAATGCCGGGGATGTTGTCGGAGCTATCTCCCATCAGGCCTAAAAAGTCCGGCACTTGAGCAGGCGTAACGCCCCATTTTTCGTATACGGCCTCAGGATCATAGATGATTACATCAGACATGCCGGTCTTGGTGTTTACAACATAAGTCAGATCGCTGGTAAGCTGCAATGCATCTTTATCACCGGTAACCAACAAGGTCTTGTAACCTTTGCTTTCTCCGCTTGCTGCCAAGGTACCCAAGATATCGTCGCCTTCCCAGCCTTGCAGTTCCACAACCGGAATATTCATGGAGTTTAGTAATTCCTTGATCATTGGAAACTGCGATTTAAGATCCGGATCCGTAGGTGGACGCTGTGCCTTATACTCCTCAATTGCTTTGAGGCGAAAATCCGGTATACCTTTATCAAAAGCACAAATAATGGCATCCGGCTTAAAATCATCCGCAAGTTTAAGAAACATCGACAAGAAACCAAAGCAGGCGTTAGTTGGTCGCCCATCCGGTGCCGTCATGTAAGGCGGTACTGCGTGAAACGCCCTATGCATCAACGAATTGCCATCTATGACCGCAATAGTGCGCGGTGAGTCTTGCCGGTCGTCTTGTTTGGTGCCTGCGACATCGTCTATCACTTGAGCCTACTTTCAAAATGTTATACAGATAATCTACAAAGTATAAGATAATTCGCTGCGTCAGGTATTCTAGAAGTCCGAAGCCGATGGCTTCGCCAAAAATAAGATTTGGTCTCATCCATTATAATTATGCAGACAATCATATTTAGATGAAAGTGAGCTCAGCGTGTCCAGAATTAATGAAATCTATGGGGAGCTGG
>DBCW01000024.1:5063-6383 GCA_002293265.1 Eggerthellales bacterium UBA948 | reverse complement strand
TCAGTAACTATCTTATCCCGCTCTATGATTATCTTCGCAGGGAACGCACTCGTATACTCGCGATGGACGAGACTGTTGCTCACCAACTCGCGGGCGATTTTGGAACGCACACTGACGGACTGGTCGTCGATAAGGAAGAATTTATCCAGCGTATGCTTGTTGATGAATTCAATCAACTGGTCGTATGCGTCAATAAGGTTTGTCGTAACCATGAGCCGGTCATCGTAGCGGTCGAGGTTCTCACGCCGCAAGATGGCGTCGGTAAGGTAGTTCGGTGTGCAAGAGCGGATTACGTCCTCACGTCCGAACAACAGGATAGCTGCCAGATTAAATCCCGTCTTGCCTGTTTCGAGGTCTTCTTGATACAGCCCTGCACTTTGCAGAATTTCCATATCACTCAGGTTAATCCACGGGTGGTCTTCACGGTGGTTCTGTACCAAACGGCGAACCTTGGGCATAAGCCTTTCGAGTTCAAGGTCGCTCTCTGTGGCATACGGGAATATCTTGCGCTCCGAGAACTCGTGCGACTTCCTGCTGTGGATTTGTGCCACAAGGTCGGAGTTGCGTGAGATGTCCATATCCCCGTCCTCATTGCGGTCGTATATCTTCCCAGCGAACATAACAATCTGCGAACTGGTAGGAATATAAGCCCAGAGTAAGAGTTTGCCGTCGATTTCCGCTTCTTCAAGCGTAAGGAAGAGCGTAGGACTGAACCGCTGCGGATTATTCAGCGTGTTTGCAAAGTTCTTTTTGATACCCACCGCCGCTTTGCGGTTTACGCCGATGACTGTCCCATCATCCTCAGCGCCAAGGAACAGGTAGCCGCCATAGCGGTTAGAGAATGAGGACACAGTCTCAAAGACGGTATTCGCGAGTTCATTCACGCAACGCTTGAACTCGACCGTCAATCCCTCGCCATCTGAAATTATCTTTTTCAAATTGTCGGTAGTCATATAAACGCCTCCTTTATTCTAATGACATACCGAACGCCTCCACGACATCCGTGCTGTCCAGATTGTTTATTCTCTTGCCCATCGCTTTTGCGATAAGACCGAGCAGTGTCTTTGCCCGCAGAGCAAAGAATGTGTCAAAATCATCATTGCGCAGTGACGCCACATCTATTCCGTGGGATGCGACATTGGCGTTCAAGGCCGATGCCGACACGTTTGTGTCCTCGATGGCTTTTAGGTATTTACTCGGAGCAACACCGCCAATCTTCCTGTTTGTGCGGTAGGCAATCGGGGTCTTGTTCACAATGCAGTTCCATTTGCGTTTATCATAACCCTGCTTCTCGCAGTATTTCTGCGGGAAGATATGGTG
>DBCW01000024.1:4410-5058 GCA_002293265.1 Eggerthellales bacterium UBA948 | reverse complement strand
CTGATGAAATCTCTTGCGCCTTCGCCAAGAATGAGAGCCATAACGCCTTTATAGGCCGCGCCATTACGGGTTTGGAGCGAGAGTAAGCGGGTGGGCTGGAAAAACGCACGGTTTACGGTATCAGGCTCATCGCCGCCACTTATCCACGACAACACGCCCGACACATCATTGACATAGCGCGTTTCGTTTGCCGAACCGTACATCTCNNCCGAAGACACCGCACCAATACCAAGCGGCGAGTTTTGCTTTCACAACGCCATCTTCTGCCTTGCTAGCGAGAACGGTCATCAGCACGGCAAGCGGTATAAACTGCGTCGTATATGGAAGGTCTCGTGGAGCCAGAATACTCTGTTGTACGAGAAAACGAGCCGCCTTGATATAACCATCGGTAAGAGCGTCTGCGTAAGCCTTGTAATCCGACAGCGCAAGCGAAAGCACATCTTTACGCTTTACCGCCAACGTCCTATTGCCTTTTATTTGTGCCAGAAGTGTCATTGAGGCGAGAAAATCTGTAGCCGCAACGACCGAAAGCAACTCAAACGTTCCTTCGGCGTGTCTCATCTTGTTAGCCCGCATATCCCAATCATCACGTAGAACAAAATCGTCCGTGGCGAAAGTCGCTGTAACCAATTCAAATACGGTTAGAGC
>DBCW01000024.1:3228-4371 GCA_002293265.1 Eggerthellales bacterium UBA948 | reverse complement strand
GTGTAGAGAATAATTGGGTTCAAAATCTCTGCCGTAAACTTGCGCAGACGCTTGCTTACGTCCGGGTCGTTGTGGAAATCCCTATAGTCGTCTTTCCATTCGTCTAAGGCGATTGAATCAAACACGATGTTCAGCGGGAACATATGATTTGAGAACTCACCTTGACGAGTGCTTAAATCGATTACGATAACGCGCCCAAAGTCCTCTTTGATTTTCTTGTCGGCAGGCACAGAAACCACCGCATCAACTCGGTCTGCATCCGGGTCGAGGCACTTTTCTATGTCAAGGTAATAATACCGCTGAATATCCTCTTTCTTTATTGTCTGCGTCGGCACAGGCTCTTTGCTATACATGGAGCAGTAGACGCTTGTGAGCCGTTGTTGCCCATCCAACACAAGCATCTCGGGCTTTTTGCCATCATCAAGCACGCTCGTAAATGTGCGGGATTTGAAGCGGATGCCGTCACCCCCATACTCCAAGAACATAACCGCACCCACAGGGTATGAACTGGTTATGCTTGCAATCAAGCCGCGAATACGCTCGCCGTCCCATACCCAACCGCGCTGAAAGTCGGGCAAACGAGTAGTGCCGATGCTTATGCCCCTCAAGATTTCCTGAAGCGAGGTATCATTTGATTTTGCCACTGCGATTCTCCTCCATTTTTATTCTTCCCGCGCCTTAGTCCACAAACAGGTCTGGGTTATTAATGCTCATGTCATGCACCTCGTTTACAACGCTGAAGTTGCCGCAATTTAGCAATTCTCGCTTTAATTTCGGTGTTCCCACATCCAAGCCAACCACATACTCATCGCGATGATGACGTATGTACATTGCAGTTTCACGCGAAAAACCGTTTCGTTGAAGGAAAATGGTCAACTTATTAATTGTGCCGTACTCAACATACTCATACCAATCGTTATCCATTTCCCCTTGAATATTGTGTATCCGTTTATAAGCGTCCGAAAACTTCAAAAAATAATTTGATATACTGAAGAGTATTACATTTTCAATCGCCTGCAAAGTCTCGGACATTACGATGTTCCGGTGAAACATATTTTTGTGGTCATAAAGCATTTGCTGACCGCCTATCCGCACTTTATAATCCGGCTTGCTTTGAGCATAGTTTAGCGAATCAACAATAAT
>DBCW01000024.1:3034-3208 GCA_002293265.1 Eggerthellales bacterium UBA948 | reverse complement strand
TAAAGTTGCCGATAGTCTCGTTGCTCTCGCATTTGCTCCAATTAAACACTTTCCAAAGTTTTTCAAGAAATGCCTGTGGTTCTCCTTGTATTGTCCGACCGTTTTCATCAAGAGTAGGATAGCTTAATCCATATGCAATGTTTACAGATAAGCTCTTTGTTTGGTCTACCGATG
>DBCW01000024.1:0-3006 GCA_002293265.1 Eggerthellales bacterium UBA948 | reverse complement strand
ATCTGGCGTAAGATAGTCTGAAAAGGCTCGTTTCACAATGCTGTTTCTGCCCTTCATGATATCTCTGAGCAGAATGAGACAGAATTTTCGAGTTAGGTCGAACGAGTCTTGAGATTGATTATTTCCTTTCGTAAGGTCGGTATTACCTTGTAACAAACATTCGATGATTTGCTTCTTCTGTTTCGGCTTCAGTTCAGTCACAAGAGACAATTTCTGCTCGGGAACGTCTTTTTCAAGCAACTCGACAAAATCCTTAACTTTCAGGTTTTCTTCGAGACGAACAAGAAAAACATTTCCATATAAGTTGTAGTTGATTCGACCAACTCGCCCGACCAGATTCTTGAAATCCACTGGGGTCATTTTCGTTTGACCACGCCCTTTACGATAAGTTGTGATGAAAAGGTTGTCGGCTGGGAGATTGACACCCTCAACTAAAGTGCTGGTACAAAACATAGCGACAATCTTTTTGTCGCGAAATAGCTGTTCTATCTTCATGCGGATAGAAGCTGGCAAATACCCAATGTGGTAAGCTACGCCTTTTTTGATAAGTTTAGCAAGGAAGTAGTCCTTATGAACCTGATTTTCAATTTCCTTTGCCAAAGAATCAAGTTCACTGTCGCCTTTGTTTTCCTCGTGTTCTACGTATTCGATTGCGGCCTGAATCGCCTTATCTTTGGAGTTGAAATAGACTATAGTCTGCACATTCTTACCCAAATGTGCTAGTACCTTACTGAATTGCGATGAAATTGGTGCTTTCCCTATGTCAATAAACTCACCGCTACGCTCGTTATAAAGGTGAGTGATACCCGCTACGCAGTCAATCAAGTATTTTACTTGGCTAACTGGAGAAAAACTTGTTGATAGTTTTTTATCTCCTATGTCGGTTGCTTCAAGTGATTCGGGTACGAGCTTTAGATAAACCTCTGGATTCGGTATATTCGGAGAAGCGAATATTACATGTGGTTTTTTCTTGCGCTGGGCAAGCATATCTATATCCTTATAATAAAAGGCGCTTCGCTTGTCCTTGGATGTTATCTTATGTGCTTCATCAATAAACAGATAGTCAATATCTTGTTCAGAATAACGTATCAGCAAATAAAGCAGTCGCTCAGGCGTTAGAACAAACACAAAATTATGTTCTTCTTCTAAAGCCAAAGCACCTGCAGATGTTACCACGCGATAGTTTTTCTCCTTGAGAAGCGAACCGAGGTCGTTTATAATCTTACTCGACACCTCGTTTATTAGTGCTTTTGTCGGAACGATAAGAGCATAGTTATCTTTATTCCCGTCTTGTATCTGCTTTTTTATGAACATACGCATAATGAAAGACTTTCCCATTGACGTGGGACCAGAATAACTGAAGTATGGCTCCGTCAAATGGTCATATATCTGCTTCTGCGGTCGAAAAAACAGTTTATCAGGCTCTGCGGGAACCGCGACCAATTCCTTACTGTATTCCTCATAGAAACGTTCAAGAGCACTGCGCTGTAAAGATATTGGAGTTAAGGATTTTCTCTCTACCGTTTCAAGTCCCTGATAATTTCCTGTGCTGGATAACACTGAATTCAAGTACACATCAACTGCTATATCATCGGGGTTTGTTTCCTTGAGCAGTGCTACAATCTCTTGTGACCACGTCAGATGAAAGTCTGACGAAGACTTGGAGAGAACATCAGCGAAACGCAAAGCATCCGCCACATTTACAGGCTTGCGCTCCTGTTTGATTTGAAACAGGTTTAATGAGTAGTTGTAGAGGATGTTTTCGTACAACTCATTTAAATAGGGGTTGCGGTCGATACCCGCAAATATGATATCCCCCAAGCTGACATTATTCTCATCAGTCATATTGTTACCCCCTCTTTCAGACCAAGAAGTGAAGCCATAACGCTCTTTTTCTCTTCGTCCGCCTTGTTAAACGGAAGGAAGTAGAAATAGAACGAATATCGCTCCATCTTTGCCGCTTTAATTTTATCGGCAATATAGGCAACGTGGTTCTTTATATCGAGTCGCATCTTATCTGCCAGTTCGGTTCGGAACTGCTCTGAAGTCTTGCTATCTGCCTCCAAGCCAAGAGAATAGCCGAGGAACACGCCAAACGCTGTGTCGTGTGTGACGGGTTGCCCCTTAGTCGGCAATATAAGGCTCTTCAAATTCTCAGCAACCTCCGGCGAGAACTGTCTGTCAAAGGCGGTGCTTTCCACGAGCCGCATCTCACGGGATGTGTCGTTCTTGATGGCTTCAAGCGTAACAAAGGCAGCGTCGATGGCATCCCTTTCTTCAACTGCGGATTCGCACAGTTTTGGCATTGGCTTTCCCTCCTTACTGTTTCACCCGCACTTCACCGCTTATTAGCTTCGGCAGAAGCGTGTTGCGGAGTTTTTGCAGGGTGAGTATTTGTGCGTTGTTATGCTCTATCTTCTCAATGAGTGGACTCATTGTTTTGTCCATATCCTCTATTTCATCCTCGCTTGGCACGAGGACTTTTGCGGCGGTTAAATGCCCACGTTGTATATGCCCCATTGTTGTAGCCTTGGATTCGGCGATTATCTTGAACTCTGGCAGATGGTACTTTATCCAATGATAGTAGAACCATTTTGGGTATTTATCCGATGTCACTTTGAAGAGATGCTGATTAAGTGCGCCCGATTCGTATTTCCAAATATCCACGACTAAACTACCAGACCACGAGAAAATCACGTCACCTGCGTGGACAATATACTTCGTCGGCACATCTATTGAACACAAGTCCGTGCTATCAGAATATCCGTTATTCAGTTCCTTGATTTTGATAACGTACTGTGGATTTCCTTTTACATATGGATACTTCTGCAGAGCAAGACCATTCAAAAAATCGGCAATACCATCGAGNNAACCACTGCTGAAAGTACGTCTGTGCCAAGGCTTCAAGCGTAGTGTTTTGGCGGGTGAGCAAGTTTGTTTTAATGTCAAGAGATTGTAGCATTTCAGCAATAGCCTTTTGAGTGGGTTCATTGTAATTCCAAGTGC
>DBCW01000112.1 GCA_002293265.1 Eggerthellales bacterium UBA948 | reverse complement strand
TGGGAAGCTAGATTTTGAGGTAAGCTAATACTTGGCAAGAAGGGAGAGTCCGGTTGAAGCCAAATAGCATACTGATCGTCGAAGACGACACGGATATCAATAATCTTCTCGCAAAAATATGTGTAAAGTCGGGATACGCAGTTGAGCAANNCGGCACTGAAGCGCAACTTAGACTGGAGAAAGCAAAACCCGATCTGATACTGCTGGATCTGATGATCCCCGGAAAAACCGGTGAGGAGCTCATCTTATATATCCGCAATGAGATGAATCTGGATATTCCGATCATCGTAATCTCAGCCAAGGTGCAACTTGAAAGCAAGGTAGAAGCGCTCGCTTTGGGAGCTGATGACTACATGGTCAAGCCTTTTGAGACGGCAGAAGTAGTAGCCCGCATCCAAGCTGCGCTTAGGCGCTATAAGAATACGAGCTCGACAAACACAGATGCAACCAGCGAAAATGAGATTTACACCTTTAGAAACCTAAGCATCAATGTGCCCAAGCGACAAGCAAAGCTTAAGGGCAAAGAGGTAATACTCACTGGGCACGAATTCGATATCCTCCACACACTAATTAAAGCTCCCGATACTGTATTCTCGCGTGAGCGATTATATGAGTTAGTTTGGAAAAGCGGCTATTATGGCGAGGACAACACAGTTAACGTGCATGTAAGCAATATTCGCAAGAAGCTTTCTGCCATTGCGCCGGACGATGAATACATCAAAAATGTATGGGGCATAGGATTTAAGTTGGTGTAGGGGCTGAGTGTCTCCCATTATCCCCAATTGGTATAAGAGCTTGTGTCGTGAAATCTTTAGCCTTTCTTTATTTTTTCTTGAGTACTTATTAAGTGGTCGCGAGCTAAAGTTTTCCTGTAATTAAACGCATGAAAACAGGAAGAGTAGTTTTATGGAAGCTGTAATTAAAACAAGGCAAATAACCAAACGCTTTGGAAGCTTTGCGGCGCTAAACGACGTGAATATCACAGTAAATCCGGGTGATATCTATGGGCTTATCGGCGATAACGGTGCCGGAAAAAGCACGCTATTCAAGCTATTATCGGGGCTGCAGTTTGCAACTAAAGGCGAGATACAGATCCTTGGCGCAAGTACGCAAAAAGACTTGGAAAAAGTACGCAGTCGCACCGGAGTTATTGTGGAGCAGCCCGGGTTTTATCCAAATCTTAGTGTTGCCGGCAACCTGGAATATTATCGTTTGCAAAAAGGCGTACCGGGCAAAGACACAATTAACAAAGTGCTTGATTTGGTGAACCTTGCCTATGCAAAAAACAAGAAGGCTAAAAGCTTATCTATGGGCATGAAGCAGCGCTTAGGCTTAGCAATAGCTCTACTAGGCGAGCCGGAGGTACTGATATTGGACGAGCCGATCAGTGGGCTTGACCCCAGCGGCATTATCGAAATGCGAAACCTGATGCTTAAGCTAAACAAAGAACGTAGCATCACGATTGTGCTTTCCAGTCACAACTTGCCGGAACTTGAACAACTGGCAACTGTGTATGCATTTTTAAACCGAGGACAACTGCTTGAAGAGGTCTCGGTTGATACCCTAAAAGAACGCTGCTCAAACTTTATCGACATAAAGATCTCCAATGTTGAATCGTATGCCGTTTTACTTGAACGTCAGCTGCAACAAAGCAGATACCAGGTGCTACCGGAAAACACAATTCGCGTAATTGACCCGAGTAGGCCAATTGAATATTTTAGCAAGGTCGCTGCTGAACATGGAATGGATATCTACTCGCTAAGCCGCCACCAAATGTCTCTTGAGCAGTACTACATCAACTTAAAAGAAAGGAGCAACGCAAATGCTTAATTATCTAAAAAGCGAGCTCTATCGTGCCATTAGAAGCCGCGATTTCTATCTAATCACAGGAATTACCAGCGCAATTATTTTGGCAGGAAACATTCTTTTGTTTGTTGTTGCTTCAAGCGATGCAGATTTTCCCTACGGCACAGTTTGGTTTTCACTCAGCAATTTGATTGCCAGCCTTGTCTTTCTTTTTTTGGGTGCAGGACTTATGGTCGCATTTTTATATGCCGACGATAAAAAGAATGGGATATTTAAGAATGCGGTAACACAAGGCATTTCGCGCACTCAGCTCTTCTTAGGTAAGATATTTGTATGCATTATTCTGGGATTACTCAGCATGGCATTCATTCTATTGGTATACATAGTCAGCGCGACCGTATTGCTTGAAGGACCTGCCTCGGTACCCATCCAATATCTGCTTCAAGGAGTAGGAGCAGCTTTACCCTCGGTGATTGCGACAATAATTTTGGGCGCAGCTTGTGTTACTGTACTCAATAACACTACCTCGGCAATAGTGCTTTGGGGAGCAATAGTTTTTGGCATACCTCTAGCTCTTTCTGCCATCGGACAGCGCTTTGATCTTGTCGCAGATATCGCAAGTTGGTTGCCTTCAAATTTCTTAGCCCATGAGGTTGTAATAAACATGTCCGGACAAGCCGATTTCCTCTGGAACAATCCGTTTGGCTTAATGAAATGCATGGTAGCCGGATTTGCCAGCATCCTGATCTTTTTAG
>DBCW01000076.1 GCA_002293265.1 Eggerthellales bacterium UBA948 | reverse complement strand
TATTACTGATAAGCTTTTTGCCATAGCTGTAGTATCCCTTCCTTTTACGCTGCAGTACGCCAGCCCAATACCTCTAATATCAATAGGTGAGTTCTTCCTAGCCCCTTTTATTTTTGCCTTCTTATATGATAAATTGAAAAAAAATAGAGTAGAACGCGTAAATTATTGTGGCTTGTATTTATATTTTACTTTATCCGTTTTAACAAGTTTAACGGCGGNNGGGCAGTATTACCATGGTTCAGTTTCGCTGATTTTTTCTCTATGTTTTTACGTTTAGTGTTCTATGCTCTTCTCATATACCTATCTGTGGCAAGATTTCCAGTACACTACGCCATGCGTATAATGAGTTTGATGGCAGTCGTGTTTTCTATATACCTAATAATACAATGGGTATCGGCCAATGTGTTAGGTCAATATCTCCCGACGTATCTCAATCGTGATTTAGTATTCAAAGTTGAAGCAGATGAAGTTAGAATCAACTTGGAACGATACTACTCATATACATTTAGGGCATCATCATTGTTTCTTGAACCTAGCTATTTCAGTTTTTTCGTATGCGTGCCACTTGCATACCAATTGCTCATTATAAGTAAAGAAAACATCAAGAGAAGCATGTTTTCTTCTGGCATCATAACTATCGCTCTTGTTCTTTCGGCATCATCTTCCGGATTACTAATAGGCGCTGTGCCTTGGATTATTTTCTGCTTTCGAATTATAAAACGAGATTCAAATGGAATAATTAGAATTAACCCAAGTTTTATTCTACTAATTGTACTATTAATTACTGGAATCGTTGTGCTTCTAACTTCACCGCTAGCTGCTCAATTGCTTATTCGCACACAAGATGGGGCATCAATAGGAGCACGAGTTCTTAGGCCGTTAGCGATTATGCAGCACATGGGATTACCTGAGCAGATAGTTGGTGTAGGCTTAAATAACTTACATAACTATGTGAAATATGAGGAAATATATACGCAATATGATGAATCAAGCTTAAGCTTTGTTGGTCTCCTCTTCTCCTCTTTTATATACTCAGGATTTTTTTGCTTCACTGCATTGCTAGTATTTTTTATACTCCTATTCACAAACTTGCATGCTTCTTTTGGTAAAGCAGTGTGGATCCAGTTTTTAATACTGTCAATTTATTCAGGTTTACAGTTTTCTGCGCGCTTCTCATTTCTAAGCATTGTAATTCTTGGAATAATTCATCTAAAAACTGTGGAGAATCTTAACAATAATAGTGTAGTTCAAGGAAGCAGTTAATTATGCGAATCCTATTTTTGGCAGGTGCCTATCACCCATATTACTCCGCTAACGGTCTATGTTTAAAGAATATAGTTGACGCATGTGTTAAGAGTGGTATTGAAGTGACATGTGTTGTCAATAACGCTGCTGGATGTGAAAAGAGAGAAATGGTTGACGGTGCTCAGGTGGTAAGAGTTAAGCCTCGACTAATTACTAGATATCAGCAACGGGCGCAAATGCATTCAAAAAACAAGATATACATGATCATGGATTCAGTTTTAAAAACCCTTAACAGGATTAAACTTACACTTATGTTTAAGACATGGCCGTTGGTATCACCTCTTTATACTATTCGGTTTTATAACGCCGGTAGAGAAGTGCTTTATAGCAAGCAATACGACATCATCGTTTCAGTATATACTCCCATAGATTCTTTGCTCGCAGGCTATATGTTAAAAAGAAAAAACCCCGGGATAGTTTTCATCCCATATTATCTTGATGCGCTTGCAGGTGGTCATGGACCTGTAAAATGGGCGAAGCGCAGCATCGAAAAGNNTAGGATCATATCAATGGAATCTGCCCGTGATTACCACAAGAATAATCCGATTAATAGATTAGCACAGGATAAGAGAGTCTACTTAGATGTTCCAATGATGAAAGACATAATTGTAGAAACTGAAGCTCAAAAACATAACGTAACTCCTTATGCGCTATTTGCAGGTAGTATTCACTACCCTTTACGAGATCCCAGGCCTATTCTTGAATTAATGGTTGAAGTATGTGCAAAGTGTGAAANNATTGCCGGCGATTGTAACGAGCCAAAAATTCTCGAAAAATATATCTCTGATAGCAGTAGCCGTATCAAATTGCTTGGCATGCTTGATAAAGAAGCTGTTGGTGCACTCGAATCTAATGCACTAGCTTTTATTAACATTGGTAGTTGCAATCCGTATACGATTCCATGCAAAATATTTGAATATATGAGTTACCTTAAGCCAATAATTTCTACCTTTGCAATAGATAATGAGCCATCGAAACCACATTTAAAAGAATATGGACATGCGTTATTCGTTGACGATCGCACTGATGATAAAGTTACAGCAATAAGTGAGATATGTAATTTCATTGAAAAATATAAACTGAAATCAATTCCCAGCCATTCATGCAAAAATAAGTTCCGCAGCAATCGGCCAGAGGCTTTTGTCGAGTTGCTGCATGACTGCTTTGGTGAGGAGAGAGGTGCTTAAATATATAGAGGGTATTGATAAAACGACATGTTATGGTTGTACTGCATGCGTAGCGGCATGCCACTTTGATGCAATCAGAATGATTCCTGACAATGAGGGATTTGCATATCCATTGATTTGTCATGATAATTGTACGGACTGTGGCGAGTGTGGGCGTGCATGCCCTTATGCGAATGAAGATCTTTTTCATGATGATCAACCAAGGGCATACGCCCTGCAGGCCAAAGATCATAAAATGCTTGAGAAAAGCTCTTCTGGAGCTGCCTTTGCTCTAATGGCAAACAAGCAAATATGCGATGGAGGTTGGATTTGTGGTTGCGTCTTTGATGAACGATACACGGCCAGGCACATAATAACAAGCAAAATTATTGATTTAGATAGAATGCGTGGCTCAAAATATGTTCAGAGCGATATGGGAGCCTGTTTAAAAACTGTAGAATCTTACTTAACTGATGGACAGAGTGTCATGTTTTCTGGAACACCATGCCAGGTAGCAGGACTAAGGTCTTATCTTGGCATAAACTATGAAAATCTTATTACAATTGACTTGATTTGCCATGGTGTTCCTAGCCAAACATTACTTGCTGATTACTTAACTTATGAATCCTCTAAGAATGGCAAGCTTGCCTCATTTTCCTTTAGAGACAAAACAAAAAATGGGTGGTGCTCAAATGGCATTATTGAATGGCATGCGATATCTGGGGTGAAAAGAAAGCGCACGTCTTTGTACAATGACAGCTACTACTACTACTACTACTTAGCAGACTTAGCAAGTAGAGAATGCTGCTATGTCTGCCCATTTGCTCGGTTGAATCGAGTCTCGGATTTGACAATAGGTGATTATTGGAATGCTGATACCGCAAACCTTTCATTTGATTGCACCATAGGCACATCTATCATATTCGCAAATACAGACAAGGGAATTTCTCTTTTATCTGAACTAGAAAACGAAGCTCATTTAGTAGAAACATCGCCCGAACATGCGGCTGCTGGTAATAGCAATCTTTTAAGCGCATCACCGAGACCAAGGGATCGAGATAACGTTTATTCGGCAATTGCTAATAAGGGATACGGAGAAGCCGCCAAGCAATTCTGCCGACTGAAGCCTTTTGTGCCGACAATCAAAAGTCTCATACCAAAGCAGATCAAACTTCTTGCGAAAAGGATAAAAAATGGAAGATAGAAGCCTAAGCATTCGAATAATCACAATACACGGCATCCCGAATTTCGGATCAGCACTACAGTGTATGGCTCTGTGTCGCTATCTAAGGAAATCGGGTTATGATAATGTTGAAGTAATCGACTACAACCCCATCTACTTTAAACCACATTCATTAAAAAGTGTGGCGGGAATGATCCTTAATATAAAAGACTCCCAAATAAGGGGCAAAAAGTACCGCGAGTTCGTAAAAACAAATATTCCGTTGACTGAACAAAGATTTAGATCATACAAAGATCTTGCTCAAGCTGGTTTAGTTGCAGATGTGTATATTGCTGGTGGAGATCAACTATGGAATGTGTTTCATAATTGTGGAAGAGACGACTCATACAAGCTAACATTTGTGCATGGGAAGAAAATATCATACGGCACAAGCATGGGGCAGTATGGTTTTTCGGATGTTGAGCTAGATGATTTAGCTGATAAAATCAAAGGGTTCTCTGCAATCTCAGTTAGGGAATCGATGTCTGTGCATATGTTAGCTACTCGTCGACTGCATGCACAGCATGTAGCTGATCCTGTCTTTCTTCTTGATCCTGACGAATATGATAAAGTGCTTGTAAGACCTGTTGCGGAACGATTTCTCCTAGTGTATATGGTAACGCCGTCTAAGCTGCTAGAGGATTGCATTGCCTATCTATCAAAGCGCCACAACCTTGAGGTTATACTCTGCTTTGGTTTGTCAAAGAAATGCACTTGCGATAAACATGACAAAAGGGCAGGTCCAGCCGAGATTCTCGGTTATGTGAAATATGCCGACTTCGTCCTATCATCATCTTTTCATGCAACTGCATTTGCCACAATGTTCAAGAAACAGTTCTTTACAATTCTACCGCATGAAAAGACAAATGATCGTATTCTCGATTTCTTGGAACTACGTGAGCTCAAGAATAGAATTATCACTGAAGGTAGCGACTTATATGGCATGCTTAATGATTGCATTGATTATTCTCGTATAAAGGATTACAAAGACATGATTGATTCATCAAAGGCTTTTCTAAAAAATGCTCTACATACGTAACAGCGACTATAATGGTATTATCAAATGCGGATTACATGTGTTTGAAGCAAGCAGTATGGTTGGTACAATCAGGAAGGATGATGTATTCAAATGAAATCTAGTCCTAATGATTTATCATTCAAGAGTGATGGTCGCCTTAAGCTTTTAATAATCGTTGGCACACGACCCGAAATCATTCGTCTTTCCGAGATTATCAAAAAATGCCATCAACATTTCGATTGCTTACTTGCGCACACGGGGCAGAACTACGACTACACACTTAGCGATATTTTTTTTAAAGATCTAGGACTTGATGAGCCTGATTTCTACTTTTATGCAGCAGGGGATGACCTTGGTTCTACTATAGGCAATATCATTAGTGCATCATATAAACTGATGGCAAGAATTAAACCTGATGCTCTTCTCGTGCTTGGTGATACAAATTCCTGCCTTTCTGCCATATCGGCAAAACGCTTACACATTCCCATATTCCACATGGAAGCGGGGAATCGATGCAAGGATGAATGTCTGCCTGAAGAGGTTAATCGTCGAATAGTGGACGTTGTTTCAGATGTCAATTTGGCACATTCCGAGCATGCTCGCCGGTATCTTTATGCTGCTGGCTTTGCTCCTGAGCGTACTTTCGTTACTGGTTCACCCATGGCTGAAGTGTTGCGTGCGAACTTATCACGAATAGAATCATCGAGTATTCTCACCGAGCTTGGGCTCAAACCTAGGCAATACATGCTCCTATCTGTACATAGAGAAGACAATATCGATATAGAGGAGAATTTCTACTCACTCTTCTCATCAATTAACGCACTGACTAAAAAGTATAACTATCCTATTTTATATAGCTGCCATCCTCGATCGCGTAATAGACTCATTGCGTCAGGTTTTAAACTAGATCCGCGTATACAAATGCACGAACCCATGGGATTTCACGACTATAATAATCTACAGTTGAACGCATTTGCAGTTATTTCAGATTCGGGAACATTGCCAGAGGAATCGAGTTTTTTTGCATCTTATGGAAAACCTTTCCCAGCGATTTGTGTGCGTATTTCAACTGAACGCCCCGAAGCTATGGATCAAGGTTGTTTTGTACTAGCTGGAATCAATGAAAAAGGTTTGCTTCAAGCCGTCTCTACAGCCGTAGCACTAGATGTTGAGGGATCATATCCGTCAGCTCCTGTTCCAGATTACGCTGATGAAAATGTTTCGACAAAGGTTGTAAAGATTATTCAGTCCTATGCGGCGATCGTTGATAAAGTTGTGTGGCGAAAAGTATAGGACAACCAAATATGCCATGTTAGAAGTTTCTCTGGAGAGATGATGGCAGTGTTAATTACAAAAATAAGATCGCTAAGTGAAAATGATTCTATTGTCTTTAAAAACGTTGTAGGTGCTTTTCTGGTAAAGGGTGGGGGACTTATTGTTACCCTCTTTGCTATACCGGCATACATACGATATTTTAATAATAATGAGGTTTTGGGGCTTTGGTTTACAATCCTATCCCTACTCAACTGGGTGTTAAACTTTGATTTGGGTATTGGAAACGGGCTGAGAAACCAACTTACTGCGGCTATTGCCCTAAAAGATAAAGAGGGTGCCAAGCGCCTAATATCTTCGGCTTACATGTCGGTCGGGGTTATCATTGCGATGTTTTGCGTGGTATTTCCATTCACAGTAAGTGGAGCCAACTTAAACGAAGTTTTTAGCATTAACTCCAGTATTGTCGATTCAAATACACTTTACCTCTGTATTTGCATTGTCTTTATTGGCTTAATGGTGCATTTCTGGCTTAGGCTGATTACCTCTGTGCTCTATGCCATGCAAAAATCATCCCTTAACAACTTCCTTGTGCTTTGCACCAACACTACAATCCTAATCTTCGTTCTGCTTCACCCCTCTGGCGAGAACAATGAAAACGTCTTGGTGATGGCTGTTGTGCACACTATTGCTGTAGCAGTTCCACTACTCGTATCTTCAGTGTATGTGTTTTGCGGGTCTCTTAAAGAGTTGCGTCCAAACCCAAAATACGTCTCGATCGAATTTGTTAAAAAAGTATTATCACTTGGAGGGTTGTTTTTTGTAATACAACTTGCATACATGGTAATCATGGGAACAAACGAATACCTTATCACTGCATCAACAGGCAATTCTGATGTGGTTACATACCAAGCATACTACAGGTTGTTTTCTATAGGATGTACCATCTTCGCCCTTGCATTGACACCTATTTGGTCTGTCATAACCAAAGCCGTCGCGGAACGTGACAGCAAATGGATTATGAAAACCTACAAACGCTTTATTTTTTTAGGTCTAGGCTTCACTATTCTAGAGTTTATTGTGCTTGCTTTTATGCCCACATTAATGAAACTATGGTTGGGCGATCAATGTATCGATGATCTTAGTTATTCGCTTGGCCTGTTGTTTGTGATATTGGGAAGCGAGATGATATTTGCAAGTGTGCTATCTTCAGTTTCAAACGGCACCGGAAAGTTAGGGGTTCAGGCAATCTGCTTTATTGTCGGAGCGATTGCCAAGGTGCCTCTCTCGCTTTTCTTGGTCGAATGCACGGGATCATGGTGTGGAGTTGTTATTGCTAATATCATCTGTCTAGGTGCATACTGCGTCATACAGCCATTTTCAATAAGGTCATATATTACATTTGATAAAGGGCAGCAGAAGTGATGGTAACCATAAGAAGATATACAAGGTATCACACAGCGGCAAAGCGGAACGAAAATATTAACTTAACGAGTTTTTATTACCCTAAATAAAAGCTTATAAAGGCTCATTTTTATCTTGTCTCTTAAAAAACAGCTGGCAATTATAAAGTTCGTATAAAATGAGCAATGTTTTTACCTTTTAATGTCGTCAGGTTCACCAAATTGTTTTACTTTCAATTTTGACAGTGCCTTATCAAAATCAAAGTTGTACGTGCTTACTATTCCCTTTGCATTATTGTTTAGTTTTGAAGCTATTCTTGCTTTTCTGATCGCCCATCTGATTGCTTGCTCTGGGATATCGGTTGTGTAAAAACCGGCACCAAAATCTCTGTCTAGTTCATTGCTGATAATTATGGGGTCTCTTACGCAGACAGTTGAGCCGTGGTATAAGATCATTTTGGCTCACCTGCTAGGTACTCGTCATACATTTGCATAAGGTACTCCCAAGACATTCCGTGTAGGTCTTGGTAATCATTGTATAGCATGTCTAATAGTCCGCTTGTTTTGAATAATTGGTAGGCTTCAGGTGCAGATATGCGTTTGTGCTCTGCATAGAATTCTGTCGAAAATGTTATGAAAGACGTTTTGCTCATTTCTGAATTATAGCACCATAATTTTTCATAAGTAGTTTGTTGCTTTAACTTGATCCGCACCTTTATCTAACCAACAAGATGTCATCTCTTTGATCGGCAATTTTAATTAAAGCGTCTTAAAACCCGCTTATGCTGGAGATGGCAAATCTTGGCTCGCATTCGCCCTCAGTCTTCATGTAGTTCGCTGCTTTTTCCTCCAGCTCTCTCAGCACCTATATGCCGGCCTTTTTCCTTTGGTATTTGCATTCACCAAATAAAACATCCTTATCGTTTTCACCAATGGCGACTATGTCGATTTCACAGTTCTTGTCCCACCATCTTCCAACTCTTGTGTAAACGGTGCCGAATAGTCCATTGGCGCTCATCGTATTGATCGACTTCCTGCAAATGTCTTCATAGATAAAAGCAGCGTGCTCATCAAGAAAACTTGCATAGGTTTTATAAAAGTATTGCTAAATGTTTCATTTACAATTATGAAGGAAAAATACATTATTAACATAAGATTATTGGCCTAAAAGGTGTAGCATGATAACTACATGAACATACTCATTCATAGTGAAGCCTTGGACGAGGGGACGGGTAGCATGCGACCAGAAAACAATCCAAATAAAACCAATACCACAGATGTGCTTGTTGTTGGGGATAGTGGGCTTGATCGGATTTTGATTAAGTGCAAAAACGACATTAATAGTGGAGCGCTTTTTTTGGATGCTGCTGATGGGCCGGCGTTTAGGGAGATGCAGGTTATGGCTGGTACGGCACTTTTGTACAAATTGCTTGATCAGGCTGACCTGCGTGTTGCTATGAAGCCTAATCCATCTAAGGTTCCAATTGAGTGGATTACTACCTCTAAGTGGAGGTTTTGTAAATCGCAAGATACTATCGATAGAGAGGCCGTGGAGGCTGAGTTTAATAGTGGGGTGAGCGGTAAAGGTGGCGGCAGCAAGGACTGCGGCGACAAAAGTATAAGCATCTATTCGAGCAAGCTTGACGAATATACCGGTCGAAGCAAGCTTTCAGATAGCGATACTCCTACTCGCTCAATATCTAATAAAACTTTCAAGAATGCTCCAATTTCTCCAAAAGTCATCTCTGTGTATAGCGATGTTCATGGCGAGAGACAGCTCTTGGGCACTAATGGCGAGCCGCAAGAAGATCTCTTGGGCAAAAAATTCGCAGAGTGGCTTGGCGAAATTGATTGCAGCTGCCTGCAAGATATTGTTTTGAGGGCACCAATTGAATATGACAACAAGGAAAGAAGATTTAATGAGCTAGACGTTTTGCTCAAACTCGCAGAAGTACTAAAAGTCAATGGAGAAGGCTTTAGTCTGGAAAAACTCAAAAAGAAGACTACGCTTCTTATCAATATAGAATCTTTGCAACTTGCCGGGGCACCATTGCAGCATCCTACATGTTGGGAGGAGACTGCTAATGAAGCGGTTAAGTGCATCAAGCTTATCGACGGTTGCTCTAACTACAAAGCAGTTGTGGTTACATTCTNNCACGCAAGGAGCTTTGATATTTGAGCCGTCTAAACTTGATGAGTCGTACACGCTTTGTTTTTATGAGGGCGAAATCGGAACTTTGGCGTCAATCAATCTGAATAAATTGCCCGGAGCCACTTTTGGGGCAACTACGGTTATGCATGCAGCGATCACCTATGCACTTGCAGCCGAGAAGCCAATTGTTGATGGTGTTGAATCCGGCATTATGGCCTCCAGCAAGGGAACTTCCCTCGGATACTGTCTGAAAGTTCGCAAGAAACATAGTTATTTAGAGCCAGTGCAATTGCTCTTTCCGATGAAATTCACAAATAATGTGATTATGGATAATCTTGGCCCAACAAAGCAAGCCACCAATGGCTTCAACAAGAACCATAGAGTGGAGTTGCCATCGCGAATCAAGCTGAAGAAAGCTATACCGGATATAAAGCCCGGTACGGTTGATTCGTTGCTTAAAGCAATTCTGGTAAGCTCGGAAAACAGTATTAATGGAGAGCCGTTGCATGTTTCCGGCGATGGTTATACGATCAACGCCAAGACAAGTAAGCAGTTTACGAGGGATTCAAGGCTTTTCTTGTTGTGCAGAGACATAGTTAAGTACGGCAGGATTGAAAGTGTTGTCAAAGAGGATTTCCAAAATGAGTTTAGGCTGGCTCCTCCATATCTTCGTTTAAATAACCTGCTGACATTTGACCGTGGCGAGATTCGCCAGATCTGCTTTACGTACAATGTTTTAAAAGCTTACTCTCGAAATAAATCAAACTATAAGAAACCTATTTCGATCAGCGTTTTTGGATCGCCCGGCTCGGGTAAGTCTTTTATTGTTGAAGAAATAACCAAACATATGTTGGAGCGTGGCAATATTGGTGTTGATGTGGAATCTTTGGTTTTTAATGTTGCCCAGATGCGCGATTATACCGACCTGATTAGTGCTTTTCATCGCGTCAGAGACATGAGTGTCAAAGGCAAGATGCCGATTGTCTTTTTTGATGAGTTCGATTCCAGTTATGGGCTTTCTGAACAAGGTAGGCTTGGATGGTTGAGATACTTTCTGGCACCAATGCAAAGTGGTGAGTTTTTGGATGAGCATGGAGTGGTGCACCATATCGGTAGCGCGGTATATGTATTTGCCGGTGGGATTTTTGAGTCTATGGGAGCTTTCAAAATCGGTTCAATATTTGATGAAGAAGAGCGTAAGTCGATCTTAAAGACCGCCAAAGTTCATGATTTCATAAGTCGCTTAAAAGGCAATATTGATGTGAAAAGTCCTAATTCAACTTTTAATAATGGAATCATGCATTACTTTAGAAGAGCATCGCTACTCAGAACATGCCTGGAGAGGCAACTGAAGTTGGATAAAAACGAAGAGATAAGAATAACCGACGATGTGATTATGGCGTTCCTTAAAGGTGGAGACTATACACATGGAACGCGCTCAATGGAGGCAATCATTGTTACAAGCGAACTTTTCCCGGATCGCGGCATTACTGCATCAGACATTAATAAGGGCGATAGTTTGAACTTATACTTTGTGGATGAGGAGGCAAAGCAAGACTTTCTCAAAGAGTTGTGGCATGAGGTGTAGTTTTGGCCTGCTTTGGGCGTTTGTGGCAGAGACGTAGCTTTTGTGCCTATGGGTCTGAGGTACAAGTCACGCTCAATATACGCTTATTTATTTATGATAAACTATTTAGGCACGTAAGAATCTATTGATAGATATAGTGACAGCAAATACAGAGGACATAAACATGTCAAAAGTTCCAAATATGGGGGAGCAATCCAATGGGGTGGGCTCAGGTAGTAATGTTTCAAATAATGCAGCCGCTGGACACACCGCAAAAGATGTTTCAACTGACGATGAAGTGATCAAAGCCTTTGAGCTTTCTTCTTCTGATCGTGACAATATTTTCAACAAGAAACCACAGATAGTTGATGATGAGACTTCAAACTCCGGCGATTTGTTAGACGAGGCGGAGCTTACTGATGGCGGTCTCATTCGCGTTAAAAAGAAGCGGCGCAAGAAGTTGCCGCGCGTAGTGTTTATCATTCTTACAGCCTTATTGGTAATCCTTGGTGGTATTGGCGTGTTTGTTGGCTGGCATTACAACACGCTTTCCAACTCGCTTGCTTATACCGGCAACTTTGATGAGCTCAAAGAAGTACTTGTTGCGCCGGAAGAGCCGGGGTACCAAGAGCCGTTTTATGTGCTTGTGATAGGCTCAGACAAGTGGCAGCAGTACGGTGGGCGAAGCGACCTTATGATGCTTCTGCGCATAGATATCAACAACGCCAAGATCACTATGGTCTCTGTGCCGCGCGATACACGTTATCAGGTTAACGGCACGCTTGTTAAGATGAATGTGGCTTACGCTGACTGGGGCGAGGTTGGTTGTATCGAGGTGGTCTCTGAGCTTACCGGAGTGCCGATATCGCACTATGTGCAGGTGGAGTTTGACCAGCTCGAATCGGTTGTCGATACACNNCACTTGGCGGCATTTTGGTGGATGTTCCGTTTGCTATCGACTATGACGTTTATACCGGAGATCAGCCTACGGTGCATGTAGACGCCGGACCTCAGGTGCTAAATGGCACGCAAGCTGTGGCGCTGTCGCGCGAACGCGTTTCATATGTGCACGATCAAGATGCTACTCGGCAAGCTAACATTCGCGCAATGATNNAATTACTTGGAAACGTACAAACGTTGGCAACCATGGTATCAACTGATATTCCCATGAACACGATTTTGGATTGGGCGCTGCGGCTTAGTCAAGGACCTAATGTTACGCTTTATTCATGCACCGGACCTTATGAGGGTGACATTGATCCCAATAGTGTGGGTGGCAATTTATGGCTAACGTATGAGGCCTCGGAGTCTTGGGCGGCGTTGATGGCGGCAGTTGATGCTGGTGAGAATCCCGAGAGTGTTTTGACTTACACAACCGATGGCGGGCTCAAGTTGCAAAAGACCGAGGTTATTGATACCGGGGAGCCTGATGGTGGGGGCGCTGAAAATGCGCCCGAGATTGGTAATTCCCAATAACCTTAATTGCCTTCGTTCATAACACAATGGAGTCACAAATGAATCTTTTTTTGTTGTGACTTATACTTAGTTGTCCGAATGAATAATGGAGGTTTTGTGAAAATCACTACTATTTTCTTTGATGTGGGAAATACGCTAATTAAGCCCGCTAGTTCTGAGGCTGATGTGCTGATGAGTGCTGCTCAGAGACTTGGGATTAGCATAGATAAGCAGCTTCTTCAGCAAAATGTTCGCAGAATTATGTCTAAATACGAAGAGCTATTCTTGCCGGAGGACTCGCTTTGGGCTAGTCAAGAGCGTGCTGTTGGGCTTTATATGTCTATTTTTGAGAAGATATGTGAAGCATCCGGAGTAGGCGAGCACGGTAGACGTCTTGCTGAAATGTGCTACAAGCAACTGATGGATTCAAGCGCATGGAAGCCGTTTGACGATGTTATTGAGACTCTTGATGGCATTAAGGCGCTGGGAATCAGGATGGGGATTATCTCTAACTGGGATAAATCGCTTGAAGGCGTGATAACCGGCATGGGGCTAGGTGACTATTTCGACGAGATAGTTTCGTCGGCTGTGGTTGGGTTGTACAAGCCGCAAGTTGCGATATTTGAACTTGCAATGCAGAAGATGGGAGCACTGCCGAAAAATACGCTGCACATTGGTGATAACCTCGTTGCTGATATAGGTGGAGCAAGGAAAGCGGGTATCACGCCCGTGCTGATTGACCGTGTTGATAAACATGAACTTGATGAGTCGCTTATTAAGGTTGGCAGGCTTACAGAGGTTCTGAATTATTTGGATTAGTGAAGTGCTTAGAAACGGTAGTCTTGCTAGCAAATCCTTGGTAGTTGCTCGCCAACCAGCATGTCTAGGATGCGTTTTGAACCGTATGCTGTGCGGACGTAGACTTTTGGGTTGTTGCTGTCGTTGGTAGCAGCATCGTCTGTCGCGCAGATTTCGCCTATTATTGCTGCGTCCTCACCGTATTTTGTGGACTGCATGGCTGCTAGTGCCGCGTCTGCCTCATCTGCCGGAACCGCACACACTATTTTGCCTTCGTTTGCCACTTGCATCACGTCAAATCCCAACATGTCGCATACTCCGCGTACCTGATCTTTTGCCGGCACTGACTCCTCGTCCACATATATGGTTACGTTGCTTTGGTTTGCCAACTCGTTTAGGGTGGAGGCTAATCCGCCACGAGTGGGGTCGCGAAAGCAATGGGTGTTGGGTGCGGCTTTTAGCACTGCTGCCATCAGGTGGTTTAGCGGGGCTGCGTCGCTTTCTATTGTTGTGGATAAGGCTAGCTCTTCTCTGGCCGAGATGATAGCGATACCGTGGTCGCCAAGAGTGCCAGACACAAGTATGCGATCGCCAACCTGGCAGTTTGCGCCGGATAAGTTAACGCCGTGGGGCACCAGACCTACACCGCCGGTGTTGATGTAGATGCCGTCGCCGTGGCCGCGATTCACCACTTTGGTGTCGCCGGTTACTATGCTCACGCCGGCCTCGCGTGCTGTACCAGCGATAGATGCGCAGATCTTGCGTAGATTTTCAAGCGGATAACCCTCTTCAAGCACAAATGCTACCGATAGCCACTGCGGTATTGCTCCGGAGGTAGCCAAGTCGTTTACTGTACCGCATACTGCCAAGCGTCCGATGTCGCCACCGGGAAAGAAGTGTGGGGTTACAACGAAGGTGTCGGTTGTGAATGCCAGGCGGTCAGGCTCCTCCACATTTTTAATAGCGTTGCTTGTAAGAGGTAGCACTGCGGCATCATCGCCGCGTTTTAGCACGTCGGATCCGTATGCCTCGATGAACATTTTGTCTATTAGGTCGTGCATCATCGAGCCGCCGCTGCCGTAGGCTAAAAGTACTTGATCCATGTTAGTCCTTAATCTGGTATCGATGGTATGCGGCGCAGCTGCCCTCGCTTGAGACCATGCATGGGCCAATGGGATTTACGGGTGTGCAGACTTTGGAGTACAGCGGGCAGTCATTTGGCGACATCACGCCGCGTAATACCTCGCCGCACTTGCAGCCTTTGGGTTCAATTGTGGGCTCAACTTGTAGTTCAAAGCGCTTGGTGGCATCAAATGTGGCAAACTCGTTTTTGATCTGGCAGCCGGAGTTTGGGATGGTGCCAAGTCCGCGCCAGTTGGCATCGCAAGACTCAAAGACTTGGTCGATCAGCTGCATTGCTGTATGGTTTCCGTCTGCCATGACGGCGCGTTTGTAGGCGATCTCGATAGTTGCGCGATCTTGCGAGAGCTGCTCTAACAGCTGCGCGATGCCTTGCAGGATATCTACAGGTTCAAAACCGGTTATTACGCCGGGAATCCGGTGGTCTTTGGCGAGGAACTCGTAAGGTTCTACTCCAAGGATTGTGCTTACGTGACCGGGAAGTATTAGGGCATCGAGCTTGACTTCCGGGTCGTCTACCAGAGCTTTTAGTGCCGGCGGTACTTGTTTGTGCACTGCCAGAACCGAGAAGTTTTGCAGCGACTCGCTTTTTGCTCGCAGTATTGTTGCGGCAATTAAAGGAGTGGTGGTCTCAAATCCTACGCCCACAAAAACCACATTCTTACTTGGGTTTTCATCGGCGATCCTCAAAGCGTCGAGTGGGGAATATATTACCTCGATAGATGCACCTTGGGCTTTGCATTGCATCAGCGAGGTGCTTGATCCCGGTACGCGAATCATGTCGCCAAAAGTTGCGACCATGATGTCGGGGATTTTTGTAAGTGCGATGATGCGATCGATGTCGGCGTTTGATGAGACGCAGACCGGGCATCCCGGACCGCTTATGAGCTTCATGTTTTTTGGCATCACGTTGCGAAAGCCGCTGCGAGCGATGGCTACAGTGTGGGTACCGCATACTTCCATGATGCTGATGGGGCGGTCGATCTCTTTAGCCAGGCGCTCAATTGCGCTTATGAGGTGTTTGGCGAGGGCAGGGTCTTTGAACTTATCGAGTATGGTCATGGCTTAGCCTGCCAGCTCGGGGAATTCTGCTATTAAGTCCAGAGTCTCTTGCGCAAACTCCTCACTTACCACCTCTATAGCGTAGCCGGCGTGCACCAATACGTAGTCGCCTACCTGCGCGTGCGGAACAAGGTCTAGGGCTACGTCGCGTTTTATGCCCAATATGTCTGTTTGCGCGATGCGATTAACCGCGATGCTTTCTACTTTTGCCGGTATGGCTAAACACATTGTAGGTGCCTTTCTAGGTACTAGTGATGCCGGAGAGCCCAAACGTGAGTTTTCCGGGCAACATCCTTTGTTGTCCTGCGAGCCTGCGTTTGGATTCTTCGACTGCGCTGCTTTGAGCTCAGGATGACAGAATGACAGGATGACAAGGTGGTACTGCTTTTATGCGCCTAGAATTATGCCTTTTCTTGCCAGAATTGACAATTGTGCTAAAGCTACTGCTGCTTGACCGTAAGATATGCAGCCGTCATTGGCCGGCAAATCGCGGTTTGTCAGCACGGTAAAGCCTTCATTGTCTAGGTTGGAAATCGCGTTTTGCATCAGATAGCGGTTCATGAATACTCCGCCACCCAGAGCTACTGTCGAAAGTCCGGTGGCTTTGCGAGCTACATTGCTTATCTCAACTATCAGCTCTACTACGCTGTCGTGAAAGCGACGAGCGATCAGGGATGCGGGTTGAAGACTTTCTAAGTCTTCCAGGATGGCTTTTATAACCGGGGCGGGATTGATCTGTAGCGGCTTGATGTCTTCCGTTGTGCTTTGAGTGTTGAGATCGCCGAGGATATCAAAGTGGTATCGCTTTTTGGTCTCGGCAGGTGATGGTTCAGTGAGTATTTGGAAAGTGGATTTAGTGAGCGCTTCGCCAAGGTGGATTCCTGCTTTCGCAGGAATNNGCAGGAATGACAGTGTGGGGTGCAGGAATGACAGTGGGGGGTGCAGGAATGACAGTGGGGGGTGCAGGAATGACAGTGGGGGGTGCTATGTTGTAAATCGCGGCTTCAAGTTCTATTGCGGCTTGGCCTTCGTAGCTGCTTTTGTTGCAGATGCCCAGCATTGCGCTGACCGCGTCAAACAGTCTTCCCATGGATGAGGTCATTGGTGAGTTTAGGCGCTTTTCGATGACTCTGTCTAAAAGCGTCAGTCTATCGTGCTCAAGTGAGTTTTTGAGCAGTGTCGCTCCGCGGTGCTCGCTCAGTCCTAATGCTTTAAGATACGACCAGGCCATACGATTCGGGTATTCGATCGCAGCGGCACCCCCGGGAAGCACTACTTGGCAAAGCTGAGCAAAACGTTTGTAGCTTGCCAGACCGGCGATAAGCACTTCACCACCCCAGATAGTTTTGTCATCGCCATAACCGGTGCCATCAAAAGCGATGCCGATCACCTGCTCTACCAAAGCCATATTGCCGTTTTTATCAGCAGCTCTTTTGGCTTTATGCTCAGCTAAGATACTCGCGATGTGGGCGTGATGATGTTGGACTTCGATGCGTGGTTCGTCTTGCGCGCGCGCCCATTTGCTTGTTAAATACTCGGGGTGTATGTCGTGAACGATCACTTGAGGTTGAATGTCAAAGAGTGTTTTATACAATGCGAGAGTCGCTTGCCAGGAATTAAAAGATATGGCATTTTCCAGATCGCCCAGATGCTGGCTCACAAAAGCTTGGTCGCCCTTGACAAGACAAAACGTGCTTTTTTGCTCGGGACCGGTAGCCAATATTTTCGGCGGTACCCAGTTTTCACTTTGATCGTCGTTGAGGATGGTAGGTGTAGGCATAGATTCAGCAATAGGCACAGGCACAGGTACAGGCACAGGTACGGGAGCATATCCGCGCGCGCGTCTTACCATATAGCATTTGTCGCCGATCACCCTCACCACACTATCGTCGTATCTGGAATATATGTCGCGGTCATTATCGAGAAAAGCGTCGGCAATTCCGCGCAAGAGCTCGTGAGCTTCGCCCTCCTTGGCGATGATGGGCTCTTCGCTGATGTTTCCTGATGTCATTATCAGCGGTGAACCTATCGTCGACATAATCAGATGTTGCAGCGGTGTGTAGGGGAGCATAACACCGAGCTCGACCAAGTTGCCTGAAACCGATGGTGCAATGGTTGAAGTTGTGTTATCTGTAGCTGTCACGTGACTTGGAACTGTTGCGTCGCTTGCAGCAGACCTGTTAGTTTTTTGCCTAAGCAACACTATAGGTCTGACCGAGCCTGTGAGCAGGTCTTCTTCCAGAGAGTTAACTTCGCATAGTCGCCTTACGTCTCTAAGCGAGCTAAGCATGACGGCAAAAGGCTTTGCTGTTCGACGTTTTCGCCGCCTGAGCTCGGCTACTGCGCGTTCGTTTGTTGCGTCGCATGCCAGGTGGTAGCCGCCCAAACCCTTTAACGCTATGATCTTGCCAAGTTTTAAAAGTCTGACAACTTCTTCAATAAGCCTATCGCTTTTTGCTTGAGTATTCGCGATGGTGCTTTCGCCTCCCGGACGCCATAACTTTAGGCGAGGACCGCAAGCAAAGCAGGCATCGGGCTGCGCGTGAAACCTGCGATCTGCCGGGTCGTGATACTCGGCGGAGCACTCGCTGCACATTTCGAAGTCTGCCATGGAGGTGTTTTTGCGGTCATACGGCAAAGCGTCAATAATCGTAAAACGCGGACCGCAGTTAGTGCAGTTGATAAAGGGGTAGTGGTAGCGCCGATCTTTATCGGCAAACAATTCTTTTAAACACTCCGGGCAGGTGGCGATATCGGGTGAGACCAGTGTGCCGCTGCCCAGAGCAGCACTGTCTTCTTCAGAGCTGTGGATTGTAAAATCTGTAAAGCCGTCTTCTTGGCTGCCTACCGTCTCGACGGCATCGATTCGAGCGGCTGCCGGCGCACTTGCTTTTAGCGAGTTGATGAATGTATCGATGTTTGCAGGGTCGCCTTCGATGTGCACATGAACTCCATCTATAGCATTTAGCACCCAACCATTTAGATGAAAGCGCTTGGCGTGCCTAAAAATGAATGGACGAAAGCCCACTCCTTGAACGATTCCGCTGATATGTAGCTTGCGTGCTTCGTTCACGATTTCATGAGTCCGATCATGAAGCGATCAGAGGAATTTTCCGGTAGTAGTTGTGGAGAGTTGTCCGTGTTTGACACCTTTAACACCAAGGATGCTCTCGGCGAGCTGCCTGATATTATCGCTTCGTCCTTTGAGCACAATGACTTCAAGGCAATTATGTGCGTCCAAGTGGATATGCATGGACGAGATTATTTGTTCGTGGTGATTGTGTTGTAGCTGGTCAAGCTTGCTTTGCAAGTCAGATGAATGATGATTGAACACTAAGGTTAGCGTGCCAACGATCTCTTGCATGGGATCGTCCCACTCTTCGTTTACCAGTGCGTCTCTAACAAGGTCGCGGATGACCTCCGAGCGGTTTTTAGCAATGCCACGCCGGGCTACCAGCGTATCAAATTGCACCAGCAGGTCTTCGGGTACAGCAACGCTAAACCTTACAAGTTCGCTCATGATCGATCAGACAAGATTGACCGATACGCCCGAAGACGTATCGGCTTCTTCTTCAACGGTATCAGCTGCTTCACTGAGCAGTGCTCTAACTTCGTCAAGCAAGCTTTGTGATTTCTGCAACAAACTTGCAGTCTTTGCCTGTCCGCCGTCATCAGCGCTGTGATAAGCGCGATGAACCCAGCGACGAGTTAGGGCGATCGCCTCGTCGATCTGTTCTATGTTGTTTTTAAATTGGGTGGTGTTAATGCCATTGGTACACATCAAATCACCTTTCTTGCTCTTTGGAAACTCTTTAGAGGCTTGGCTCAATTCTAGCCAATAACTCTTCTTTTCCGGCGGCACCTACTGAAAGCGCCGCAACTTCTCCACCTTTAAACAAAATCAGTGTGGGGATTGAGACTACGCGGTAGCGCTGGGCGATTTCCATTTGCTCATCAACATTTAGTTTGCCAACATTCATGACATCAGCTTTTTCCTCCGCGATAGCTTCAACAATTGGAGACACAGCTTTACATGGGCCGCACCATTCTGCCCAAAAGTCGATCACAACCGGCAAGCCGGATGCGATGGTCTCTTCGTAATTCTGTTCTGTAATTGCTAATGCCATGACATTTAAGTATTTGATAGTTAAACAATTGTATATTTTATATCCCGCTCTTCCAGCAGTGCGATAAGATCACCCGTAAGGCTCACGCGGTGTCGCTTCGAGAGCATCGCCACGCTCACCAACGTCGCAGGGTCATAGACGTTCACATGCAGTTGGGTCGTTCCGTCCGAAGCCGTGATGCGCTCGGTCAATTCCGCGATACTTCCATCCGTGATCTCATCGATGGAGAGTTTGATATGCATTTCGCGCACCTTGGAACGCATTTCGGAGAGTTGCGTCATCTGCGTGATCTTGAACTCCAACTGGTCGGAATCCTTGAAACGCGGCTGCACCTTCCCCTTCACATAGAGGAAGTAACCATTGAACATATAGATGCGGAACGTCTCGTAATCCTTGCCGAAGAGTGCGAATTCGTGCTT